>VGOH01000093.1 GCA_016875955.1 Chloroflexota bacterium | reverse complement strand
CCGGGAGTCCTGAAATTGTAACGCATAGCGTGCTAAACTGCAATATGCTGCCATTTATCATAATTCCGGGATAGAAACAACCTGGAAACCAGCAGAAGTTATGATAGAATCTGATATTGAATAAATTGGGGAGGGTTAACCATGATTCAGAAAATCAATCATGTCAGCATTACGGTTAAGAACCTGGACGAGGTGGTGCGGTGGTTCCGGGATAAAATGGGCTGTACCAACATCTGGGAGCCGTACGAATATAAAGGGAGTTTTATTGAGCAGTGCACCGGTTTGCCCGGCGCGCACCTTCGGGTCCAGAAAGTGCAGGTCCAGGACTTCGTTCTTGAGTTTATCCAGTATCTGTCACCTCCGGGCAGGGAACTCAAAGGTAATACCAACGACGCTGGCTATCCCCACATAGGCTTTGTCGTTGATGATATCAATGCGATGTATGAGGACATGAAGCGGAAGGGCGTGCAATTCAAGTCGCCGCCATGCCGGAATACCGATAAGACTCACCCGATGGTGGGCTGGCAGCTTGTCTATCTATGGGGACCTGAGGGTATGACCCTGGAGCTGGTTCAGGCGCCGAAGAAAGCATAGTCACGCTTCCCGGCGACGTCTGCAAGGTTCCAACTAAAAAGCGCCTGAATATTATCAGGTCGCCGGCTGGACCACATTGGTGGCTTTTCCCTGAAGAAAATTTTTAATGTTGTCCACGGACATCGCCAGACCGGCCAGTGTGGCTTCCGGGACCATGGCGGCGGTATGCGGTGACAGGACCACGTTTTCCAGGCGGCGCAGGGGATGGTCAGGTGGCAGAGGTTCCACGGCAAAGACGTCCAGGCCGGCACCGGCAATGACGCCACTGGCCAGGGCCTCAACTAACGCCGGTTCATTGACCGCAGAGCCGCGCGCCGTATTAATCAATATCGCCGTCGGTTTCATCAGCCTCAGCTCGCGTTTACCAATCAGATTGCTGGCCTGCGGCGACCCCAGCACGTGGACTGATACCACGTCCGACTGGCGCAGGAGCTCGTCAAGGGCGACAAATTCGACTCCATATCGGGCGGCTCGTTCCGGGGAAGGGTTGAAGGTCCAGGCGATAACCTTCATCCCGATGGATTTTCCCAGCTGTATCATCCGCTGGCCGATGTTACCGGTGCCAATCACGCCCAGCGTCTTGCCGCAGAGCTGTAAAGAATAGCCCCGCGCCCATTCGCCGGAGCGTATGGTACGGTCGTTCTGGACTATCCGGCGGGCTACCGCTAACATCAATGTGAGCGCCATCTCGCCCACGGCCACGGCGGAATAACCCGGGGTATTGGTCACGGTTATCCCCAGTTCAGTGGCCGCTTTTATATCTACGTTATCAAAGCCCACGCCATATATGGATATCAACTTCAGCCGGGAACAATGCTCCAGCACATTCCGACTGAAGACACTGGTGGCACGGATATTGAGAGCGATATCGGCATCGGCAATTCGCCTCAGCAGTTCCTCATCACTGAGGGCCCGGGAGTCATATATTCGCACCTCACCCAGCCGCCTGAGCCTTTCTTCTGCCACTGTTCCGGCCAGCACCGTGGGCTCATCATCGGGCACAATGATTTTCGGCAAGGGACAACCTCCGGTAAAATCAGCCTAAATTCGGGTTGCTACCATTATAGATGCAAAAACTTATTTGTCAATATGGCCCCCGCGGGTTCTGTTTGCATCTGGTTGGCAGTTGACGCCTCACCCCTGACCCCTCTCAAAAATCTCTCCTCCTCTCAAACATTATTAAAATGGAGCACCAAAGATGAACCCGTTTGAGAGGGGGAACAAGGGGGTGAGTAAAGGGGTGAGTAAAATAACAGCTATATGCAAATAGCCCCATATTAGCTGGTACTTGTGCCGCGGGGCGAAAATAGGGTATCCTGAATTAAAGCCCCCGTATCAATTCCCCAATGTTAATCCCTAAAGGAAGTCAAGATGTATAATTTACGTACCCCCGGCCCAACTCCCTGCCCCGATGAAGTCCTCCAGGCGATGGCGAGGCAGATGGTCAATCATCTGGGGCCGGAATTCGAGCAGGCGCTGCATGAAGTAATCGGTGGCCTGAAGAAGATATTCCAGACCAAAAATGATATCCTGCTGTTTACCTGTTCCGGTTCCGGCGGGCTGGAGTCCGCTATCGTGAATATGCTATCCCCGGGCGATAAGGTGCTCGCGGTCATCATCGGCTTCTTTGGCGAAAGATTTGCTTCCTTTGCCCAGGCCCACGGTGTCAACGTTATCCCGCTGTCCTTTAGCTGGGGCAGGGCGGCTGATATTGATGAGATACGAAAGGCGCTTGATAATGACCCCGAAATCAAAGCGGTGTTTGTTACTCACAATGAAACGTCCACCGGCGTCACCAACGATGTCAAAGCCATAAGCTCACTGGTCAAGCGGTACGATAAGCTTCTTTTCGTGGACGCCATCAGCAGCCTCGGGTCAATCGACCTGCCCGTTGACTATTGGCACTGTGACATAACCATAACCGCCTCACAGAAAGGATGGATGGTCCCCCCGGGCATGGCCATGATAAGCGTCAGCCCTGAGGCCTGGAAAGCCCATGCCGAGGCCAGGATACCCCGCGCTTACTTTAATTTCAGCTATACCAAAGAATGCATGGAAAAGGGACATCTTCCCTGGACACCCGCCGTTCCAATACTATTCGCCCTGTCCACTTCCTTGAAGATGATGCTGAAAGAAGGCCTGAAAAATATTATTGCCCGCCATGTACAGGTTGGACAGGCAACACGGGACGGGGTGAAATCGCTGGGGCTGTCACTGTTCGCCGATGAAAACTACGCCTCCAACACTGTCACCGTGGCCAAAGCTCCCCAAAACCTGGATGTGAAGAAGTTGCTGAAAATTTTACGTGAGGATTTTGATATTGTGCTGGCGGGAGGCTACCAGAAGCTGGCCGAAAGTATCTTCCGCATCGGTCATCTGGGCTGGGTGACCACGGATGATATCAAAGAGGTCATCTCAGCCCTGAGAGTGGTGCTGCCCCGAGCCACGGCCCCTTAGCCATCATAACTTGCGGGCGCAGAAGACGCAGTGGCGCTTTCCCTGAGGTCGGCGAAGTATATCACCTCACCCGGTTCCTCTGAAGACCCACATGCCACCAGTTCCATACTAATGTACTCTGTTCGCGGAGTAAAAAACCTAGCATTTTACAGTTCAATAATGTTATTCTAACATAACTACCATGGGACGATGCTGGCAAAACGTATCTCGTTGACGCCAGTGTCGCGCCAGGTTCAGGCTCCAGTTACTGATAGGCCGCTGGCATGATGACAACAGGTTTGAAAATAATCGTGCTGGTCAAACAGGTGCCGGTTATGAGCCAGGTGAAGTTTGACGTGGACAGGGGAAAGGTTGACCGCAGCTCTGCCGACGTTGAAATAAACCCCTTTGACCTCAACGCTCTGGAAGCAGCGGTACAGATAAAAGAAAAAACCGGGGGCAGCATACTGGCCATAAGCATGGGGCCTGCCCGTGCCGAGCTAGCGCTCAGGGACGCTCTGGCCCGGGGGGCAGACCGGGCGCTGCTGCTCAGGGACAGAAAATTCGCCGGCGCCGACACGCTGGCAACCTCGTACACCCTAGCCAGCGCCATCAGACAGGCTGAGGGCTTTGATTTAATCCTTACCGGCGAAAAGACGGTTGATGGCGATACCGGTCAGGTCGGGCCTGAGCTGGCCGAGCATCTGGATATACCGCATATCGCCCACGCTTATAAACTGGACGTCTCTGATGAAAGGCTGGTCGCGGTATGCGACATGGATGGTACTAGCTATACCCTGGAAGTCGGTTTTCCGGTGCTGGTAACAGTAACCAAGGATGCCAATACGCCCAGACTGTCGACCTTCCGCGATAAAGTCAAAGCCAGACAGGTGGCGGTGGAGGTAAAGAGTGCCAGGGAGCTGGCCGCTGTGGCTGATGCGGCCAAGTTCGGCGCGCCGGGCTCACCGACCTGGGTGCACCGGGTGCTGATTCCTTCAGCGGAATACAGAAAGGGTAGAATATTCACTGACTCGGTTGACGAAGCGGTCGCGGAAATTGTGACCGAGGTATTCAGACCATACCACCGGTAACGGAGTTCATCGGGTTAAAATATGGCTGCCGATAAGGAAGTCCTGGTATTTGCCGAGCAGAGAGAGGGCGTCATCAATCCCGTGACTTATGAACTGCTGGGCAAAGGGCGGGAGCTGGCGGATAAGCTGGGTGTTGTCCTTGCCAGCGTCATACTCGGCAGTCAGGTTGATAGTGCCGCCGCCGAGCTTATCTATCACGGTGCCGACCGAGTTTACCTGTACGACGGCGAAATCCTGGCTGACTTCGACCTGCTTAATTACAAGCACAATATGGTGAAGCTCCTGAGAGAAATCCAGCCGGAGATATTTCTTCTGGGGGCCACTCACTGGGGGCGGTCGCTGGGGGCGAGGGTTGCCGCCGCTCTCGGCACCGGCTTGACGGCCGACTGCACCGGCCTGGACATAGATAAAAACGGCAAATTCGTCCAGATAAGGCCAGCGTTCAGCGGCAATGTCCTGGCCCATATCAGGACCAGAACCAGGCCACAGATGGCTACCGTCAGATACAAAATCATGAAAAGCCTGAAGCGGGACACCGGCAGAAAAGGGGAGATAATAAAAAAAGAGGTCGAGCTCGTGCCTTCATTGATAGCCATCCTTCACAAGGAAAAAGCAAGCGACATTAATATTGCGGATGCCGAAATGATTGTTTCCGGGGGTGCCGGGTTGAAAAAGGCGGAGGACTTCGCCCTGCTGGCGGAGCTGGCCGGCCTGTTTGGCGCTACAGTAGGCTCCAGCCGGCCTCCGGTGGATAGCGGCTGGATTGGCCGGGAGCACCAGGTGGGCTTCAGCGGCAACACGGTGAAACCCAGAGTTTACCTTGCCTGCGGTATTTCGGGCAGTCCCCAGCACTTGGCGGGCATGAGGGAATCTGATATCATTATTGCCATTAATACTGACCCCTCAGCGTCGATATTCAG
>VGOH01000092.1 GCA_016875955.1 Chloroflexota bacterium | reverse complement strand
GGAGGAGCACAGAATATGAAAGGTTCCACGGGCAAAGTGCTGAGGGTTGACCTGACTCAGGGAAAACTGTGGGATGAAACTCTGGATGAGGCCACGCTCAAGAAGTACCTCGGTGGTGTGGGACTTGGCGCCAAGTACCTGATGGAAGAGGTGGACCCTAAAACTGACTGGTCTGACCCGAAGAACATTTTCTTCCTCGGCTCTGGTGTCCTGGGGGGCAGCCGGATTCCCGGCTGTGGCTCCATCTCCGTAGTCACCAAGGGAGCCCTGACCAATGGCGCCACCTCCACGCAGGCCAACGGCAACTTCGGTGCCTACCTGAAGTGGTGCGGCTATGACGCCATCGTCGTTCAGGGTGCTTCCCCCACCTGGAAATATCTTTACCTGCATGAGGGCGGCGTTGAACTCAGGGACGCCAGCAAACTGGTCGGCAAGGATACCTGGGAAACGGAAGACGCCATCAAAGCAGAGCTGGGCTATAAAGAACGCGGCATGAGCGTCTTCAGCATCGGGCCGGCCGGCGAGAACAAGGTCAGGTTTGCCGGCATATTCGGCGACCGCGGCCACTGTGCCGGGCACAACGGCGTCGGTGCCGTGCTGGGCTCTAAAAAGCTTAAGGCGTTTGCCGCCGCCCGCGCTACCAACAAGCTGCAGTTTGCCGACCCGGAAAAGCTCGGTGAACTGGCCAAAAAGACCACCGAAGGCGCCAAGGCCTTTGGCGGCGGCGGCGTTTTCAACTGGGGCACCAGTCGTGTACTACCCGGTGCCGAGACCGCTGGCTGGCTGCCGGTCAAAAATTACACCACCAATGTTTTCCCGGCAAAAGACCTCTTTGACGGACAGAGGGTGCGCCCGCTCTTCCAGAGCCAGAACTATCCCTGCTACGGCTGCGCCTCCCATCACTATGAACTGTTGACCGTCACCGAGGGCAAGTACAAGGGATATCACGGCAAGGAGCCTGAATACGAGCAGTGGGCGGCCTGGGGCCCGCAAATCGGGCAGACAGACCCGGGAGCGGCGGTGATGCTCGCCAACGTCTGCGACCGCCTCGGTTTTGAGTGCAATGAGGCCAGCTGGGTTGTGGGCTGGGTGATGGAATGCTACGAAAAGGGCGTGTTGAAAAAAGAGAAGCTGGATGGTCTGGAAATGACCTGGGGCAATGCCGAGGCAACGCGCCAATTGCTGGAAAACATAGCCCACCGCCGCGGCTACGGCAGTACGCTGGCTGAAGGCGTCAAACACGCCGCCGAGAAGCTGGGTGGCGAGGCAGTAAAGTGGGCCATCTTCACCGGTAAAGGCAATTCGCCGAGAGGCCATGACCACCGCGGACGCTGGGTGGAAATGCTTGATACCACCATCTCAGATACTGGCACGCTGCAGACCCAGATGCTGGTGGTGAACAAAGAGCTGTGGCATATGCCCAACCCGATGGACGTCTTCAGCCCCGACCATACCGCCCAGGCAGAGGCCAATTCCACCGGCTCCATGACCATCAGTGACTGCCTGGTCCAGTGCTGGTTCACCTCTTTCAATGATACTGAAACGCAGGTCCAGGCCATCAATGCCGCCACCGGCCTGAATATCAGCCTGGCAGAGGTCATGAAAATCGGAAGGCGGATAGTCACCTTGCTGCGACTCTACAACCTCAAGTGCGGGCTGACGCCGGACAAGGAGAAGCCATCGGCAAGGTACTGCTCGCAGTGTGTGGACGGCCCGAACGTGGACAAGCCCATCGCTCCGCACTGGGAGAAGATAGTTGACCAGTATTATAAACTGATGGGCTGGGATAGAAAGACCGGAAGGCCACTGCCCGAGACTTTGAAAGAGCTGGGCATTGAGGACCTGGCAAAATAGAATATAAGGAGTAAATGCACGATGAAAATAGACCCTGAACTGTGCATAGCCTGCGAAGCCTGTCTGCCCTACTGCCCGATGGCAGCCATAAGCATGAAAGATGACGTGGCCGTTATCGACGATGACGAGTGCGTGGAATGCAACGTCTGCCTCAAATCCAAGGTCTGCCCCGTTGATGCCTTTGCCTTTGAGATGCCGCCCTATCCACGCTCCGTGCGCCACGTCTTCTCCGACCCCAGAACCGAGCACAAGGAGACCAAAATCGCCGGCCGCGGTACGGAGGAGATGAAGACCAATGAGGTCACCGGCCGCTTCAAGCGCGGCTGGGTCGGCATGGGCTGCGAGTTCGGCCGCCCGGGCATCGGCACCCGCTTCCGCGACGTGGACAAGGTGGCCCAGGTGCTGGCCAAACACGGCGTTGAGTTCGAGTCCAAGAACCCGGTCACCTTCCTCATGGAAAACCGCAAGACTGGCAAGCTAAAGCCAGAGGTGCTCAACGAAAAGGTGCTCTCCGCCATCATTGAGTGCCTCTACCCCATAGAGAAGCTTGAAGAAATCATGAAAGCTCTGAAAGAGGTGGCCAAAGAGGTCGATACCGTCTTCAGCGTTGAGGTCATCAACCGCGCTGACCCTGACGGCTCCTACCCCCTGCGCAAGAAGCTCGACCAGATGGGCATCCCCTACTACATCAACGGCAAACAGAACGTCGGCCTGGGCCGGCCCAAAGCGGACGTATAAGGAGCAGAGGAATGACACATACTTTGCATCGTCGCGGGACCAGAGAAAGCCTGAGCGAAGACTATGTTATGCTCTGTCTGCCCGCTGTTGGCGTTAACAACGAAGGTCATGCTCCCAAACTGAAGAAATTTCTGGAAATCGCCACGAAATATGACCCGGTAAACATAGGTACCATAAAGCTGGGAAATATGTACAGCCATTCCAAAGAAGAGGTCGTGAAAGCAGCCGAGGCCGTCGTCCATGCCGTCTTCGTCAAGCAGGGCCAGGTGGCTGACGTGCTGAAAGACCTGGAAAAAGCGGACCTGGGAATGTCCGTGGTGGTGAGCGGCATCTTTGAGAAGGTTGATGAGTGTCTGAAAAAAGCCGGCCTGAAACACCACACCGCCAACTTCTCCCTGGGCATCTGGGGCAAGACGGAGAGGCTGCCCTCCAATGAAATCCTTGAGGTCACCACCATGTGCGGCCACGCCATGGTCGCCGCCAACCTGGTCAGGGAGATGGTGAAGGAAATAAAGGCCGGGACCAAGACGCCCGAGGACGCGGCCAAAGTCCTGGCCCCGCAGTGCGCCTGCGGCATCTTCAACCCAGCGCGCGCAGCCAAGCTGATGGCGGCGATGGCAGCGAAGTAATATATACGGTATAAAAGCAATACGTGGAATCCGTGATAATTTTCCGGACGGTAAAGAGCCGATAGTTCAAAAAAAGGAGGGAACAGACTTGAAAATAGATCCTGAGCTCTGCATTGCCTGTGAAGCATGCCTGCCCTATTGCCCCATGGCGGCCATCAGTATGAAGGGAGACGTGGCCACCATCGACGTGGACGAATGTGTTGAATGTGGGGTCTGTTTCAGAGCGGGGGTATGCCCGGTTGACGCTTTTGTTGAGGAAGTTCATGAGTGGCCTCGTTCGGTGAGGGCTGCTTTCTCCAATCCACTTACAGTACACAAGGAGACCAGGGTTCCGGGCAGAGGCACGGAAGAAGCGAAGACCACCGATGTTACCGGCCGTTTCAAGAGGGGTTTTGTTGGTATAACCGCGGAGATGGGTCGCCCCGGCGTCGGGGTTAGATTCTACGATGTTGAGAAGGTAGCCCAGGCAATGGCGAAGAGTGGGGTTGAATTTGCTCACGATAACCCGGTCACTTTTCTTATGGTTGACAAGAGCACCGGCAAGCTGAAAAGTGAGATTCTCAATGAAAAAGCATGTTCGGCCATGATTGAGAGCATCACTACGGTTGAGAATATACCGGCGGTGATTAAAGCACTAAGGGAGGCCGCGGCACAGATTGAAACGGTTTTCACTTTGACTATCTCCACCAAGCTTGAGGCAGATGGTTCCGCGCTTTGTGAAAAGCCTCTGAAGAAACTCAACGTGCCGCTATACCTCAACGGTAAAGTCAACGTCGGCCTAGGCCGTCCGTTATTCAAGGAGGAATCATAAATGACACACACTTTGCACCGTCAAGGAACTAAAGAGAGCTTAGATAAAGACTTTATTTTCCTGTGTATGGCCGCCAAAGGGATTAACGAGGACGGGGCTGACGAAAAGATGCGCGAGTTCCTGAGAATCATGATGCGCCATAATCCGGTCAACGCCGGTGACATGCGGAGTGGCAATATATTTAATTCCAATATGGACGACATATTGTCCAAGGTTTCCAGCACCAGCATTGTGCATGGCGTTTTCACCGATAGCGATACGGCCACCAAAGTCCTGCAGGACCTCAAAGACGCTGAACTGGGAATGTCAGTGGTGGTCAGTGGCCCGTTCGACTCAGTAGACTGTATCTGTGAAAAAGCCGGGCTCAGGCCACACTCGGCTGATTTCTCGGCAGGTATCTGGGGCAACACCAAGAAGTTGCCGCCCAAAGAAGTCCAAGAAGTCACCACCATGTGCGGCCACGCCATGGTGGCTTCCAACCTGGTCAGGGAGATGGTAAAGGAAATAAAGGCCAGGACCAAGACGCCCGAGGAGGCGGCCAAGGTTCTGGTACCCCAGTGTGCCTGCGGCATCTTCAACCCGGATAGAGCCGCCAAACTGCTCGCCGCTATGGCCAAGAAATAGCCGCCGGCAACAGAATAAACGGTTCTGTTTGCATTTGGTTGCTATGTGCTTACCTCACCCCTGACCCCTCTCCAGCCAGAACCACTGGTAATAAACTACAGGCATTAATGGCTGGAGAGGGGAGTTAAGAGGAGAGGGGGCTCCGCCCCCTCTCCAATTCTTTCCCCCTCTCAAACATTATTAAAAGGGAGTAAAAAAGACAAGCCTGTTTGAGAGGGGGAGCAAGGGGGTGAGTAAAAGAACAACTAGATGCAATTAGTACCCATAAAACTGAATAGTGCAGCCAAGGTACTACCCGTTGTATAATGGGTAGTACTTTTTTGAGCACCATGTCTGTGCTCAGGAAGCGACATCGCTCATGGAACTGACCAAGATAGAACTGCCCTGCGGCCACTGCCCAAT
>VGOH01000091.1 GCA_016875955.1 Chloroflexota bacterium | reverse complement strand
TGTCTCTTGAAACGGCCCCGTCTAGAAAGTATCTTAATAGAAGTAGACAAGCGGTTTCAAATGAGCGGCACCATTTTGACGAGCAGGGTAAATTATGGTATCTTTCAGAAGAAGTCAAAGGCACGAATTGGGCTCAATTTCATAAGGCAAAGGAGACAATATGCCACTGACCAAAGAAGCGCTGTTGAATATGTACCGGCGTATGCTGACCATTCGCCATTTTGAAGAAGGTATCACCGAGTTTGCCAAGCAGGGGCTTGTCCCCGGCACCGGGCACGTCTCCATCGGGGAGGAGGCGGTTGCGGTGGGCGCCTGCAGTGCTCTGGCCGACGGGGACTACATAATCTCCACACATCGTGCTCATGGGCACCTGCTGGCCAGAGGCGCGGATATAAAAGTAATACTGGCCGAGGTGCTCGGCAAGGCAACCGGCTGCACCGGAGGCAAGGGCGGGTCAATGCACCTCTCCGATTTCAGTCGGCAGATACTTGGCACCAATGGCATTGTTGGTGCTGGCATCAATATCGCCGGCGGCGTGGGCCTGGCCATCAAGATGCGTCAGACGGGACAGATTTGCCTCGGCTTTTTCGGCGATGGCGCGGCCAACCGGGGCACTTTTCACGAGGGATTGAACCTGGCAGCGGTGTGGAAGGTGCCAACGGTGTTTGTCTGCACCAATAACCAGTATGGCCTGTCCATGCCCCAGTGCAAGGCCTGTGGTAATATTGACATATCGGCCCGGGCCAGCGCTTATGACATGCCGGGATACCGTGTTGATGGGACGGACGTAATCGCTGTCTACGAGGCGGTGAAAAGCGCTGCAGACCGGGCCAGGAAAGGCGATGGCCCGAGCCTGATTGAAGCCATATCCTTCCGCCTGCGCGGGCACAGTATGCGCATGGACCAGATGCCCGGCGGCAACGTTTACCGGCCCGAAGGCGAGATTGATGACTGGGCGGCCAACAAGGACCCGGTAAAGATATTCCGCGCTAAGCTCAAAGAGCTGGGCTATTTAGACGATAAAAAGGCAGGGCAAATCGATGCGGAGTGCCAGAAGCTATTTGACGACGCAGCTGATTTCGCCCGGAACAGCCCCGAACCCGCACCGGAGACGGCTTTCACCTGGATTTATGCCAAGGAAGGAGTGAAATAAATGCCTCAGCGACAGATAAGTTACCGTGAAGCATTAGCCGAGGCCATCATAGAGGAGATGGCACGTGACGATAGAGTATTCCTCATGGGGGAGGACGTCGGCGTTCTGGGCGGTGCGTTCGGTGCCACTCCAGGTATATATGCTAAATTCGGTGGCGAGCGGGTGCTCGATACGCCGATATCGGAAACGGCTATCGTGGGCTATGCGCTGGGGGCAGCCATGGCCGGGATGCGTCCCATCGCCGAGATAATGCGGGTGGACTGGATGACCATCTGCATGGACGAAATCGTCAACCAGACGGCCAAAATGCGCTACCTGTCCGGAGGGCACCCCGAGGTATCCCTGGTCATCAGGGCCGCCGCCGAGGGGGGCATTGGCCTGGGCGGGCAGCACTCGCAGAGCTTTGAAGCCTGGTTTGTCCATGTACCTGGCTTGAAGGTAATCATGCCGTCCACGCCTTATGACATTAAAGGGCTGATGAAATCGGCCATCAGAGACCCCAACCCGGTTATCTGCCTGGAGCCGGGAGTCCTCTATGGTGTCAGCGGACCGGTGCCGACAGAAGAATATCTTATCCCGCTGGGGGAGGCAGAGGTCAAGAGAGAGGGCAAAGATATCACCATTGTGGCCTGGGGAACAATGTTGCCCAAGACGCTTAATGCGGCGCAAACGCTGGCGGCCGAGGGGGTTGATGTGGAGGTCGTTGACCCGAGAACGCTTCGCCCGCTGGATATAGACACCGTAATTGCTTCGGTAAAGAAGACCGGGAAGCTGATAATTGCCCACGAAGCGATGAAAACATGCGGCGTCGGTGCCGAGATTGCGGCGCTGGTTCAGGAGCGTGCCTTTGACCACCTGGATGCACCGATACAGCGTGTGGCCACTCCCGATGTTATCATACCGGTTAACCGTGCGCTGGAGAGGGTGGTGCTGCCCCAGGAGGCAACCATCGTCAATACGGTCAAAGCGGTCATTTAACCGGAGAGCAGCGTTTCAGGGGGCGGGCATTGCTGAAAAGTCACAGTTGTGGTGAATTAAATAAAGAGCACCTTGGCCAGACAGTGGCACTGGCGGGATGGGTGGATAGACGTCGCGACCACGGCGGTCTTATCTTCATCGACCTCCGCGACCGGGAAGGCATCGTGCAGGTGGCTTTCAATCCTGAAGTCTCAAAGTCCTGCCACAGGGTGGCCAACCGCCTGCGCAGCGAATACGTGGTGCGCGTGAAGGGTGAAGTGGTCAAACGTCCGTCGGGAACAGAGAATCCCAGGTTGCCCACCGGAGAGGTTGAGGTCACCGCACATGAGGTTGAAATCCTGAACCCATCCCGGACTCCCCCGTTCTACATCAATGAAGAGATTGAGGTGGAGGAGAACCTGCGCCTCAGGTATCGCTATCTTGACCTGCGGCGGGCCGGCATGAGGGAAAACATAATGCTGCGCCATCGCGTGGTCAAATTCATCCGTGACTTTCTTGATGCTGAGGGCTTCATTGAGATTGAAACGCCCATACTAATCAAGAGCACTCCAGAAGGCGCTCGCGACTATCTGGTGCCAAGCCGTGTCCAGCCCGGCAAGTTCTACGCGCTGCCCCAGTCACCCCAGCAGCTCAAGCAGCTGCTGATGGTCGCGGGCATGGAGAAGTACTATCAGATAGCCCGCTGCTTCCGTGACGAAGACACCAGGGCTGACCGCCAGCCCGAGTTCACCCAGCTCGACCTTGAAATGAGTTTTGTGGAAGACGAGGATATCCTGAAGCTGATGGAGCGGCTATTCACCGCTCTGGTAACGACCATCAAGCCGGATGCCAAGATTGCGACGCCGTTTCCACGCTTCAGCTATGATGATGTCATGAACCGTTTCGGCTCGGACAAACCGGACCTGCGTTTCGGCCTTGAGATTAAAGACCTGTCGGATATAGCGGCGCAGTCGGCTTTTGATATTTTCACCGCAGCGATTGCCGAGGAAGGCAAGGTAAAAGGCGTGCTGGTGCCAGGCTGTGCCAGTTACAGTCGGAAACAGCTTGATGATTTGAACCAGCTGGCCCGCAGCCATGGGGCGGGTGGGCTGATAACCATAGCGCTTGGTGGAGCAGAGAGTGGCAGTCTGGAAAAATTAACTGCTGACATGGTGCACTCGGTGGCCGCCAAATTCCTGACTCTGGAGCAGGTCAAGGCAATGGCCGAGCGCCTGGAAGCCAGCCTCGGTGATCTGCTGCTTATCATCGCCGGCACGGCCAGAACCGTGAACGAAGCGCTGGGCGCGCTCCGGCAGGAGGTTGGGCAGCGACTCAAGCTGGCTGACCCGAATACGCTGGCCTTTGCCTATGTTAAAAATTTCCCTCTTTTGAGAAAGAATGAGGAGACCGGACGCTGGGAGCCGGAGCACCATCCCTTCACCAGACCTTGGGATGAAGACGAGCCGTTGCTGGAAAAGACTCCGGAGAAAATGCGCGGCAAGCACTATGACATGGTATGCAACGGATTTGAAATCGGTGGCGGCAGCCTCAGGATTCACACGGCAAAGCTCCAGCGCAGGGTGTTCCGGCTGCTCGGCTATACCGACCCGCAGATTGATGACCGTTTCGGGCACATGCTGGAAGCGTTTGAATATGGCGCGCCACCGCACGGCGGCATCGCACTGGGCATTGACCGCCTCGTGATGCTGCTGGCGGGCAGGGAGACCATCCGCGAGGTAATCGCTTTCCCCAAGAACCAGAGCGCTGTGGATTTGACCTTCAACGCCCCGGCATCGGTCACGGAAGAGCAACTTGCCGAGCTGCATATCCTTTTGCGTGAAGAAGAATAGATGGTTGACATAAAAGAAGTAGCCGAAAACATTTTTGTAATTGATGACCTGCTCTACGGTATTCCAAAGTGGGGGAGTGTTTACCTCATCAACGAAGAGAAGAAGGCACTGGTGGACACTGGCCCGGCGACGTCGGTCGGCGCAGTTTTAAAGGGTTTAGAAAAAGCTGGGGTTGATGCGGCAGAAATAAATTATGTTATCACCACCCATATTCATCTTGACCACGCTGGTGGGGCAGGGGAACTGATAAAGCATATGCCCAGGGCTCAGGTCATAGTCCACGAAAAAGCGGCCAGGCATCTGATTAACCCGGAGCGGCTGATGAAGAGCTTCGCCTCCACCATGGGCGAACGGATGGTGCTGAAGACCGGGCCGGTGACGCCAATCAAAGCGGACAGAATCATGCCGGTGTCCGGCAGCGAAGTGCTTCAACTCAGTGAAAGGCAAAGCCTGCGAATCTTTCATATGCCGGGGCACGCCCCGCATCAGCTATGTGTTCTGGAGAGCTGGAATAACGGCCTGTTCAGCGGCGATGCCATCGGTATTTCAGTTGCCGGAGGTAGGGTTTTGATGCCGGCCACGCCGCCGCCAGCCTTTGATTACGAGCTGTCCCTGAGCTCCCTGCAAAGATTAATGGAGTTGAACGCAAGCTTAATTTACTTCGCCCACTATGGCGCCACCAGCAAGGTCAGAGAAAGCATAGAGACAGCGATGACTAAGCTCAAGGCCTGGTACCGGCTCATAGCTCAGGCATTCAATGACGGCGGCTATGAGACCGCCTTTAAAACGATAAGGGCTCAGCTTTACTCGGAGCTGGAGCCAGCCAGAGACACGGAGTCTCTCTATCAGTACCTGGCCGATGGTATAGTGGCGATGAATATCACCGGTCTTTTAAAATATTTTCAGGATAAAAGAAGCACTGAGTGAAAAGGCGGGACATACGTGAAGGTAACCAGAGATAAGACAGAGGACCGTCAGGCATTTCTCACCATTGAGATGGAGCCACAGGAAGTAGCCGAGGCCTTAACCGGAGCCTATCAACGTCTGGCGAAGCGGGCAAATATCCCCGGCTTCCGCAAGGGCAAGGCACCACGTGCCCTGCTGGAAAGATATCTGAGCAAAGAGGGCGTACTTGAAGATGCGCTCAACCGCCTGCTGCCACAGGCTTATGAAAAAGCCCTTAAGGAGCAGCAGCTGACAGCTA
>VGOH01000090.1 GCA_016875955.1 Chloroflexota bacterium | reverse complement strand
GCGGATACTGCCCTTATCTTTTCTATCAATGTTGGGGTGTATGGTCTCATTGGCCCCCTTTCCGGAAGCTTTATCGACCGCTTTGGTCCGCGGAAAGTGATGGCGGTCGGGGTTATATTACTGGCGATGAGTGCCATGGCCTGCAGCCAAGCGAGTGAAATCTGGCATCTTTATCTTCTGTTTGGCTTGGTGATGGCAATAGGCATGTCTCTTGCCGGTTTTGTACCTAACGTCGCCATCTTGGCGAACTGGTTTGTGAAAAGGAGGGGTACTGCTTTCGGCATATTCATTTCCGGGTGGGGGCTATCTTTTTTTGTCACCATCGTTAGCCAGTATCTTATATCAATATTCGGCTGGCGGAACTCCTTTCTGATACTAGGCAGTGGCATACTTGTCATTCTCACGCCACTCATTCTTATCTTTCATCGGCATCACCCAGCAGATATGGGGCTTGTGCCTGATGGCGATACGGCATTGGCTGAGGATGACGCTGGAAATGCGGTAGCAGCTACAACTGCTTCGTTTGTGGTAGACAAGGAGTGGGCAGCTACAGACTGGACCCTCCTCAAGGTCTTGCGTAACCCCCGCTTCTGGGCGTTATTTTTTGCTAATTTCCTCATCTGGGGAATTGTGGAGACCCTTCTGGTGGCGCATCAGGTCGCTTGTGCGGTAGACGCCGGCTTCACGGCAACCGTAGCCGCTACGATGGTCACTGTCTTCGGAGTCATGGTGGCTGTGGGTGTACTGGGTGGTGGCTTCCTTTCGGACCGTCTAGGCAGAGAGTTAACCTTCTCGGCAGGTTCAATGATGGCGATTTTGGCTATTGTTGTTCTTATGTTGCTGGGAAGCTCATCCCCGACCTGGCTGCTATTTCTGTATGGTGTGACCATGGGGATTGGCTTGGGGATAGACGGGCCAGTACTCACTGCCGCTTTGGCTGACATGTTTCAGGGGAGAAACTTTGGGGCGATAAATGGCTTGGCGGTTATGGGATTTGGTTTAGCTGGGGCTTTTAGTCCTTGGCTTGGAGGTTTTATCTTTGACATCACGGGGGACTACGGGCTCATTTTCCCCTTACTTATTACCGCGACATTTCTATCCATCGTCTTAATATGGCTGGCGGGACCGAGGAGAGTAAGACGAGTTCCAGGCAAGGCGTCCAAAAGTAGATTGGCATAACTCAGCTCTTCAGGTATGCCTGGCCTCCGCGGCGATAAGCCGTAGCCTTTTTGGCGTCAGGCCAGCGAGTACAGGATTTGGTTATCTTCGCAGGCGCTCTTTATGGCGCCCTTCTTTTCCAGATATTGGAGGTGGGCTATCGTCTCGCCAACGGCAAACCATTTCTGAGGGGCGGGGAAATCATCCCAGGAACGGCAATTCAGGTTCCAGGTGATATGGGGTGCTATCTGGAAGGCCGTTTTCCGGCCTTTTTCCAGAGCCGATAGAACCTCATTGGCCCTGGCCTGGTGATGGGCCTGGAGCTCTCTTATCCTTTGCCGGTGGCTTTTCCCTGATTTCCGGTGGCCCGGCAAGGTGATATCAACTTCAAAGTCATATACCTTGTCCAGGCTGGTCAGATACTTGCTGAGTGAGTCCTCCATCTCGGGCCAGTACGTGATATTGGGCGTGATGTCAAAAAGGATATGGTCTCCGGAAACGAGTATCTTGTGCTCAGGCTCGTAAAGGCACATGTGGCCCAGAGAATGCCCCGGGGTTTCAAGGCAGCTAAATGAGTAGTCCCCGGCTTGCAGAACATCACCTTCGCTCAAAACGACGAAATCGATATGTTGCCTTAAACCGTATAGATGAAATGGGTGTTTATTCAGTGCTTCCTCAAGCTCGGCTCGGGGAAAGCCATTTGACTCATAAAAAACATTGCGGCCTTGCCAGCGTTTCTCTAAATCAGCTTTATCGGCATTGACTATCTGTGCCTCTTTCTGATTGAAGTAAACACATGACGTATCGGTTATCAGGTCAGCCACCAGCCCCACATGGTCTACGTGCAGATGGGTTATGAAGAAGTCAGTGCGGGTTAAGTCTACCTCCAGTTCCTTCAGGCCGGCCAGCATGGCTTGCTTGCATTCTTCCCGGTTCTGGCCGGTATCAATGAGCAGGTTATGCCCCTGGCCTTTAACGAGGTAAGCATTGAGGGCCTTTAAGGGACTTCGGGGAAGGGGGATTTCTATGCGGTATATGTCTGGCAGGACCTTTTCAATCATCGCTGGCTCTTTTAATTCTACGATTCCTCGGGGGCAGTTGTCTAATAATCTATGGCATGTCCCAGAGGTGCGGCGAAAAGGTTCAGGCCCGGGCGGAGTTAAAGCGGGCCACGGAGAACGGCTCGATTGGCAAAGGCGCGGCCTTGCCCAGTATCAACTCCGATATTATGTATCCGGTTACCGGGCTGAGCAAAATCCCTTTCGTCCAGTGACCGGTGGCCAGATAAACGCCATTCCAGCCAGGTACCTCTCCGAGGATAGGTAGCCCGTCCGCGGCAAGCGGTCGGAGGCAGGCCGTCTGCAAGACCACTTCTGCGGCCACCAGCGAAGGCACCATGGTGACCAGGCTATTTATCAGCTCGTCTCTTCCCTCTGCCGATGGCTCTTCGTCAAAGCCGACATCCTCATGGGTTGCCCCGTGGTAAACAAGCCCGTCCTGTCTTGTGGTCGTGTTGTAGCTGGCATCCCAGGCAAGTAGGGTGGCGAAGGGTGGCCCTGGGGCCCGGACTCTCAAGTTCTGTCCCTTTTGTGGCCTGATGGGTATGGATAAACCCAGAGATGAAGAGGCCTGCCCTGTCCACGGGCCCATAGCCAGGACAGCGCTAGCGCAGCCAATCTCACCGGACGACAGCTGTACTCCGGTTAACTTGGCGCCTTTTCTTTTCAGGCCGGTGAACCGTCCGTTGCGGATTTCGGCGCCATATTTCTCCGCGGCCTGAGCTAAAGCCAGGACGTACCGGTAGCTGTCCAGCTCTCCCGCATCCTGACTGTACTCGGCGCCTATTACCTCAGGTGAAATACGGCTGTCTATCAAGCGGACAGCATCACCGTCCAGCCAGCTCGTTTCAAATCCCTGCTTTTGCAGTATCCCGATTTCGTCCTTTGTTTCCTGTGCTTCCGCCTGGGTGAATGCCAGGCCGAGAAGTGCCGACCGGCGGAAATAATAGTCAACTCCGGTCTCGGCTAAAAGTTGAGGGTAGAGTTCCTGGTGTAATTGAAAGCTTTTGGTCGTCAGGGGCAGCATGATATCCACATATTCCGGAATTGCCACCTGCGGGTTAAGGATGCCCGGGGCGTGACCTGAAGCATGGTCCCCGAGGCTGTCCTTTTCCACAATAATAACTTTAACTCCTTGCCTGCTTAAGAAATAGGCGATGGCACAGCCGATGGCGCCGGCGCCTACGATAACCACATCAGTTTTGGCCGTTTTCATACCAGTACTTCATCTCCAGTTATTCTGCTATGGCCATGCTACTTTCGCTTGGTCTGGAGCCGGTATACCTTGGCCGCGGTATCGTGGAACAGGGCAGCGCGCTCCCGCGGCGAGAAATCCTTGGCAATGCGCTTGAAGGCATTCCAGATAACGCGGTACGAATAGGAAATCTTATCAACCGGGAAATTGCTCTCAAACATACATCGGTCGGGCCCGAACTGCTCAATGCAATAGCGATAATAGGGTGCCATGGCCTTGGCCAGCTCGGTTGAATTTGGCGGGGCAGGCTGCTCGTGCCAGCCAAAGCCGCTGCGCGGCATCCCGAGGCCGCCCAGCTTCACCACCACGTTGCGGCAGGCGGCCAGCGCCGCAACCCCACGCTGCCAAGCATTATGAACCTCTTTGCTCTGCCGGTCATAGGGGCCAGTGCCCAGGAGGCCTCCGATGTGGTTCACGACGATGCATATGCCCGGGAAGGCTCTTGCCAGGTCCACCAGTTCCATCAGCTGCGGGTGATACAGCCAGGCATCAAAACTCAAGTTGTATTTCTGCAGGCAGGCAAACCCTTCCCGGAACTTCGGGTCTAACAGCAGCCCCTTGGGAGGGTGTCGGGATGATATGATGGCAGGGCTGGCATCCCAGGTGCTTATGTGGCGGATACCGCGGAACCGGTTCTTGCCGGCCGCCATGTGTGCCTCCAGCACCGGCGCTACCGCGGCACCCAAGCTGAGGTCGGCGAAGCCCACAATCCCGGCGGCGACGGCGGTTTTCCCGTATTTCCCCTTGGCAACCTGGTCGGCAATGCCCTGCACAAACTCGGTTTCGCCCACAGGCTGCATCTCCGGGGGACCATCCTTGCGATACATGGACTGACACTCCACAAATACCGTCTGGACGATGCGGTGGCCGCTTCTGGTGTCCTGCAGCAACTCCTCAAGCAGGTATCGGTCGTTGGGGCGGTCCCACAGGTGGTGGTGCGGGTCACAGATTGGTAGCTCAGGGTCTATTATCTCCTCCTTGGTTAATTTCAGCCAGGCTTCACGCTCGGTTGTCATCTTGCCCCTTTCCTTTAATTTTTAATAACTATAATGGCCTTTTAAAAATGCTATCTGGCCAGCCAGCCGCCGTCCACATTCACGATTGCCCCGTGCAGGTAATCGCTGGCCGCCGAAGCCAGAAAGACGACCGCCCCGCCCAGGTCCTCCGGCTCTCCCCAGTGCCCGGCCGGGATTCGGTCAAGGATTGCCTTGCTGCGCACCGGGTCCTGGCGCAGCCCTTCTCCCAGCCTGGTCACCATGTAGCCCGGAGCGATGGCGTTGACATTAACGCCATATGCCGCCCACTCATTGGCCAGCGCCTTGGTAAGCTGGCCGATACCGCCTTTGCTGGCAGCGTAGCTGGGAACCATGATTCCCCCCTGGAAGGTCAGCATTGAGGCCACAAAGATTATTTTGCCCGACTTCCGGGCCAGCATATCCCTGCCTATCTCACGGGTAACGATGAACTGGGCATTGAGGTTAACTTCCACTACTTCGTCCCAGTATTCATCAGGATGTTCAACCGCCGCTTTGCGCCTGATGGTGCCGGCGTTGTTCACCAGGATATCAATGACCGGGTTCTCAGATTTTACCCGGCCGATGAAGTCATAGAGGGCCTTGCGGTCTGAGAAGTCGCACCGATAGCTTTTAAATTTTCTCTTCCGGGAGACCACCTCCTTTTCTATCTCGCTCCCTGACTTCTCAAGGGTCAGGCTGACGCCAATGATGTCGGCTCCGGCTTCAGCCAATGCCAGTGTCATCGCCCGGCCCAGGCCGTGCTTGCAGCCAGAGACCAGCGCCACCTTCCCGTCCAGTTTAAATTTATCCAGAAT
>VGOH01000089.1 GCA_016875955.1 Chloroflexota bacterium | reverse complement strand
GGCCTTGATTTCCCCCAGCCCCCCGCTCCTTATGGCCTCAGCAATTTCAGGGACATCGGCCGAGGCCACGTCCTCCCAGCGGGGAAACTCGTTCTTTAGAGACAGGAAAGCCCTTCTGGAATTTGTGTCCGAGGTATTTTGTGAGAGGATGGTCTGGACCAGCACGTTCAAAGGGCTATCGGCAGGCTGCCAGCGGCGATTGCCGTACGCGCTGACCAGGGCATTGATAATCTCATCAATATCTGATTTTGCCACTATTGGCTATTATACTCGGAGATTCGTCGTTCCATAAAGTGACGCTGGGGGTATAAAGAGGACAGCGCTGCTGACAGCCAGCCCTGTCATTTCCGGCTCAGCCACAGTATTGCAGAGCCGATGACAAGCGCCGCCACGATGGCCAGGCTGCTCATGTTGAGGCCGGTATGGAAGCCGAAATGGTCGATAAAATAACCCAGTACCGGCGTCAGTATTCCGGTGCCTTCCATGTTGCCGAAGAAGTAGAAGCCGAGCGCGGTGGAGCGGTGTTTTGCCGGCGTCTGGTCGACGATGTATGACTGCGCGACGATGGTGTTGAAAGCGTTGACCGTGCCGATTATGGCCAGCACGAGGAAAATGCCGAACCCATAAGGTACGATATTGAGAAGAAAAATCACGACGCTGGCCATAAAGCAGGTGGTGATAATCATCACCATGTGGCCAAGACGGTCCGAGAGATAGCCAGCCAGTGGCCCCGCCCAGAAGGCCATGGCATACACCACGGACATTGAGGCCGCCGCCGCTTCCTTACCCGTGCCGAAGGTATCGACCAGGAAAAGCGGGACAAAGGAAACGATGGACATTACCAGTGCCATGGTGAAAGAGCTCAATGTAATCACGGTTATCAGGCGGCGCATCTGCCCGGGAGCAGGTTGGGCTTCCGTTTCGGCGCTGGTGCCCCGGGCCACGATTTTCTGGGTGGGCACGCGTTTTCTCAGTATGATGTGGAGTATAATGCCGATGCCGATGCTGGGAATGGCCATGGCGAGGAACGGGCCGCGCCAGCCCCAGGCGGCGGCAATGCCGGCAGCGATAAGCGGGGCCAGGAAGTAGCTGAAACTGCCGCCGACCAGATGAAAACCGAGTGCCTGGCCGCGGCTTCCCGGCTCTACCACGGCCGATATCATGGTGGTGGAGGCGGGATGATAGCCGCCTCCCAGTATGCCCATCAGCATCAGGCCTGCGAGCAAGATAACGTAATTGGGAGACATGCCGACCAGTAGTCCGGTGGCGCCGACGCCAACGATGCCAGTGATGAGCAGGATGCGCGGCCCGAGGCGGTCAGCGAGCCACCCCGCCGGCAGCTGGCAGATACCATAGACTACCCCGAAAGCCGAAATGATGAAGCCGGCATGGGTGTAATCCAGAGCGAATTCATCACGAATATAGGGCAGGAGTGGCGCCGGCAGCGCCGTCACCAGGTGGTGGGAAAGATGTGCTAGGGCAAACAGAGGTATCACTCCGCTGAAGAGGTAACGCAAACTGAATCGGCTTCTGATGGAGCTTTCCTTTCCGTGCTGAAAGACTGCGTTCTGGTCGGTTGTCGCCGTCTATGCATCATACCATGAGAGGGGAACAAAATTCTCGCCGCCCGGCGATACCACACATCGAGCTAAAACCTTTACCAAACCAGCGGTGCTCCTTGAGTTTTTGGGGTCGGCCTGCAAAGAGGAATTTTTAGCTCAGGCAGGGGGATGTCAATACCGGAAAGTATAGGGAAGATAGATTTTGAGCTCTTGATGGCGCCCACCCTGGTGGAGCTGAGGGGACTCGAACCCCTGACTTCCTCCTTGCAAAGGAGGCGCTCTCCCGGCTGAGCTACAGCCCCACTGCGCAATCCATTATACCATACCGGTCGCCAGTTTATTCTCTCTCCGCCTGAGCGCTCTTTCTTGTCAGCTATAAGTATTATTGTTATACTGAATTCGTTGTTTTGGGGGCCATTTCATGAATTTTGAGACCATCATCGGGCTGGAAGTACACGCGCAGCTTTTGACCAGGAGCAAAATGTTCTGCGGCTGCAGCGCTGATTACGCTGCTGCCCCGCCCAATACCCATGTCTGCCCGGTATGCCTCGGTATGCCTGGTGTGCTGCCGGTGATTAACCGGCAGGCGGTGGCATACACCATCATGACGGCGCTAGCACTGAATTGCCAAATTTCCGACTACACCAAGTTCGACCGCAAGAACTATCCGTATCCCGACCTGATGAAGGGTTATCAGATATCCCAGTATGATGCCCCAATCGGGAAGGGCGGCTGGCTAAGCATTGAAGTGGCTGGCCAGAGAAAGAAAATCGGCATCACCCGCGTGCATCTGGAGGAAGATGTGGCCAAACTGCTGCATCGGGAGGCGGCTGATGGCGGAGATTACAGCCTGGTGGACGTGAACCGCTCCGGCGTGCCGCTGATGGAGATTGTCGGTGAGCCGGACCTGCGTTCGCCGAAAGAAGCCGAGGAGTACCTGAAGAAACTGCGCAGCATTCTGCAATACCTCGGCGTGTCAACGGGCAATATGGAGGAAGGGAGCTTCCGTTGCGATGCCAATATCAGCGTCAAACCTGAAGGCAGCCCCAGCACCACGCCCAAGGTGGAAGTTAAGAACATGAACAGCTTCCGTGCCGTCTTTCAGGCAATGGACTACGAGGCCAGGCGGCAGAGGAAGGCATTCAGTGAGGGGAAAAAACTTACCCAGGAGACGCGGGGCTGGGTGGATGAGAAGGGAAAGACGGTGGCGCAGCGCAGCAAGGAATATGCCCATGACTACCGCTACTTCCCTGAGCCCGACCTGCCCCCACTCTCAATAAGCCGGGAGTGGGTGGCGGAAATAAGGGCTAAAATACCCGAGTTACCTGAGGACAGGCGGGATAGATTTATGAAGGAATATGGCCTGCCTCTATATGACGCTGACCTGCTCACCAGCAACAAGGCCATGGCAGATTACTTTGAATCTTACATGAAGGAAGCACCGCATAAGTGGTCTCCAAAAGAAAGCGCCAAAGAATTAGCTAATTGGTTGTTGGGGGAGTTTTTGCGTTTGCTTAATGCTCAAAATCTTGAGATAAAAGATTCTAGGATGACTGCTAAGAAATTTTGGCTTTTGATTGATTTTGTAGATAGAGGTGTTATTAGCAGAACGAGTGCAAAAGCTGTATTTGAAGATATGTTCAATACCGGTAAAACCGCTGAGGAAATCATAAAAGAGCGCGGCCTCAGCCAGATAAGCGATACCGGAGAGCTTGAAGCCACCATCGCTGACGTGATAAACTCAAATGTACAGGCCGTGTCCGATTACCGGGCGGGCAAGGAGACGGCCCTGAAATTCTTGGTCGGCCAGGTGATGCGGGCGACAAAAGGTCGCGCCAACCCGGTCCTGGCCGGGGAGCTCTTGCAGAAAAAGCTTGCCCAAAGCTGAAGCAGTGGCTTAGGAAGGGAAAGATGCAGACCTATTTGAGTATTGCGCAGATATTGCTGGCGGTAGCTTTGGTACTGATTGTCCTGCTGCAGGTTCGCGGTGGCGGGCTGGGTGGCATTTTCGGGCAGCCTGATACCGTGTACCGCACGAAGCGGGGCCTGGAAAAAACCATGTTTCAGCTCACCATTGCCCTGGCTGTCCTCTTTGTCGTCATCGCCATTATCTCGCTCCGGCTCACCTGATAACCAGTAAAGTTGATACCGGGAGCAACATGAACGCCATCATTACCCTGACCACTGATTTCGGTCTGGCGGACGCTTATGTGGCGGCGATGAAGGGCGTAATCCTCACCATCAACCCTGAGGCAAAAATCATTGACATCTGTCATAGCGTATCTCCACAGAATTTAGCCCAGGCGGCTTTCGTGCTGAGCACGGCTTATCATTATTTCCCGGAGGGCACCATTCATGTGGTCGTGGTTGACCCCGGCGTGGGGACGGAGCGCAGGGCGATTATACTGCGGACGCCGGAATTTGACTTCATTGCTCCAGATAACGGTGTCCTGAGCGGCATAGTAGAGCCGTTTTCAAAGAAACGGCTGCGCCACGAGCAGGGGCAGGTTAAGCTGCCGGCCGGACTGAAGGCGGTATCAATCACCAGGCCCGAGTTCTGGCGCTCACCGGTGAGCGCCACGTTCCACGGTCGCGATATCTTCGCCCCGGTGGCTGCCCAGCTGTCACTGGGAGCGTCACCGGAAAAATTCGGTGAGGATATTGACTCCATTGCGGCGCTGCCCGGACATGGTCTGTATCGGAAATCGGCGGATATCCTGGTAGGGCAAATCGCGCATATAGACCATTTCGGCAATCTGTTCACTAACTTCAAGCGCGGAGACCTGCCCGGAGAACCATTTATCGTTGAGATAAGCGGTCGCCTTATCTCGGCACTGAGCCGAACCTACGGGGAAAGTGAAGGTCTGCTGGCGCTTATCGGCAGCAGCGGTTATCTGGAAATTGCCGTGAAGGGAGGCAGCGCCCGGGATTTTTTAAAAGCCGCGGTGGGCGATGAGGTAAAAATCAGGCTAAAAAATAGCTGAATCGGGCACTTTTGAGCCCCGACGCTATTGACAAATCTGGGCAGGTTTGCTAATGTTGCTTCACAGAGACCAATAAAGGAGGATTCACAAATGCCCCAAGCTTATTGTATGAAATGCCGGAAGAAGGTAGAAATCAGGAACGCAAAATCAACCACCCTGAAGAACAAGCGTCCCGCTATTCAGGGCCAATGCCCCAGCTGCGGCACCAAGGTATTCCGCATCGGCAAGCCCTAAGCGGTGCTTGAAGTAAATTAAAGTCTGGGTAAATGTCCTGGCTGCATTGAGAGCAGTCAGGCATTAAAGAAAATATCATCAACTTTTTCGTTATTAGCCATTACGGTTAGATGGTAATAAAAGAAGGCATTGTCTATGGCAGTGCCTTCTTTATTCAGAGGCACCAGTTTTAGCTTTAGGTTAATGACCTGTGAGAATCGGCAGTGAAACTGAAGCTATATTTTCTGGAAACACGGCCGCACTTTCTCTTGCTATCCGTGGCGCTGGCCTTTCTGGGCGCGAGCATCGCCTGGTATGACGGTTATTTCCATATCGGCTACGCCCTGCTGGCCGGCTTCGGCCTGCTGTTGACGCACATCAGTGTCAACACTTTGAACGACTATTTTGATTACCGGAGCGGAGTGGACCTGGCCACAAAGCGGACGCCTTTCAGCGGCGGCAGCGGCCTTCTGCCCGCCAAACTGCTGACGCCGGGGCAGGTTTTCTGGCTGGGCATGTCTTCTTTCCTGCTGGCCGTGGTCATCGGCATATTCTTCCTGGTAACAAAGGGGTGGCT
>VGOH01000088.1 GCA_016875955.1 Chloroflexota bacterium | reverse complement strand
GACCGGTATGCCCGCCCGCATCTTGGTATTGATGATTTCCTCTCCCGGCGGTATCTTCGCTACATGTGTCGGTACGTGGGTATGCACATCTACTATCATGGCTGCCTCCTGTCAATATAATCTGGCCTGATGTCTGCCCTGTGCCCCATTTTATCATTGACGACCGCGGTATGCATAATAGTGGGTTTTATTTGCCTATGGTTATTCTTCTACTCACCCCCTTACTCCCCCTCTCAAACAGCTTTGTCTTTTATGCCCCATTTCGATAATGTTTGAGATGGGGAAAGAATTGGAGAGGGGGCGGAGCCCCCTCTCCTTTAAACTCCCCTCTCCAGCCATTAATGTCTGTAGTTATTTACCAGTGATTCTGGCTGGAGAGGGGGTAAGGGGTGAGGCGTCAACTGCCCACCGAATGCCGGCAGAACCTAATGGCGACGCGGCCTGAAAGCACCGGCGTGGCTTTAATCATTGCAAATATCATCTCACCGCGTTATTATTATTTGCGGAAAAATCCTGGCGGCATGGGGGTGACATACGGCATGGCAGAGATGAAGGACCGGAAAGAGGAATTCAGGACAACGGTTGATGGCACGGTAGTCGACCGGGTATATTCTCCGGAAGATATACCGGCCGGTGAACTGGACACCAGTTTGCCCGGAGAATACCCCTTCACCCGGAACATAATGTCCACCGGTTATCGTACCAGGCTGTGGACAATGCGCCAGTATTCCGGCTATGGCACCGTGGAGGAAACAAACCGGCGTTATAAATATCTGTACAAGCAGGGACAGACCGGCTTCAGCGTTGCCTTCCATCTGCCCACCCAGATGGGCTACGATTCCGACCATCCCCTGGCACTTCCCGAGGTCGGCCGGGTGGGCGTGGCCATTGATTCGCTGCGGGATATGGAGGACCTCTGGGATGGCATCCCGCTCGGCGAGGTGAGCACCTCCATGACCATCAACGCCACCGCCGCCATCATACTGGCGATGTATATCGTGGCGGCGGAGAAGCAGGGTGCCAGGCAGGAACAGCTCATGGGCACCGTGCAGAACGACCTGCTGAAGGAATATGTGGCCCGGAACACGTATATCTTTGCCCCCGAGCCTTCCATGCGGCTGACCACGGACATCTGCAGCTACTGCGCCCAGCATATGCCCAAGTGGAACTCAATCAGCATCAGCGGCTACCATATGCGCGAGGCCGGGGCGACCGCCATTCAGGAGGCCGCCTTTACTTTAGCCAACGGGATTGCCTATGTGCAGGCGATGATTGACCGGGGCATGGAAGTTGACGCTTTTGCCCCGCGCTTTTCCTTCTTTTTCGCTGCCTTTACCAATCTCTTTGAAGAGGCAGCCAAGTTCCGGGCACTGCGCCGGGCCTGGGCCAGGATAATGAAGGAGAGGTTCAAAGCGCAGAATGAACGGTCAGTGATGCTCAAGTTCCACGTTCAGACCGGCGGCTGCACTCTTGCCGAGCAGCAGCCGCTCAACAATGTGGTCAGGGTGGCCATACAGGCACTGGCGGCGGTACTGGGCAGCTGCCAGTCCCTGCATACCAACTCGTACGACGAGGCGCTGGCCCTGCCCAGCGAGGAAGCGGTGCAGCTGGCGCTGAGAACCCAGCAGATAATCGCCTACGAGAGCGGTGTCGCCGATACTGTTGACCCCATGGGCGGTTCGCACTATCTGGAATGGCTGACCAATCGTATAGAGGAAGGAATACAGAAATATATTGCCACCATTGACCAGATGGGCGGGGCGCTGGAGGCGATTAAAAGGGGCTATATTCAGCGGGAGATAAGGCGGTCGGCGTACAATCACCAGAGAGCGGTGGATGCCGGCGAACAGGTGGTGGTCGGCGTCAACAAATATACCTCGGACGAGCCGCTGGACCTGGAGCTGCTTGAGATTGACGAGAGCATTGCCAAGAAGCAACTCCAGCGACTGAAGCAGCTGAAAAGCGGTCGCAATAAAAAAGAGGTACGTCAGATTCTGGATAAGGTGCGCCGGACCGCCAGCAGCCAGGAGAACATCATGCCGGTCCTCATTGAGGCGGTCAGGCTCGACGCTACCGTTGGCGAGATATCCGGTGCCTTGAGAGACGTTTTTGGTGAGTATAAAGAGCCAAGCGTGCTGTAAGGCCTGTCTTTAATATAACAGGGAGTATGAAATGGTGAATAAGAAGATAAGGGTGCTGATAGCCAAGCCGGGTCTGGATGGACATGACCGCGGGGCCATCGCCGTGGCCCAGGGTCTGCGCGATGCGGGCATGGAGGTCATCTATCTGGGGTTGCGTTTAACCCCGGAGCAGATTGCGGAGGCGGCGATACAGGAGGATGTGGATGTTGTCGGTCTGAGCTGCCTCTCCGGCGGTCATCTGCACCTCTTCTCGCAAACGATAGACAGCCTGCGCCAGAAAAGCGACAAGAAAGTCATATTCATCGGCGGCGGCATCATCCCCAAGAAAGATATCCCGGCACTGAAAAAGGCTGGCATTTCCCAGACTTTCGGCCCGGGGACGCCGATTAAGCAAATTGCCAGCTTTATCAAGACCGAACTGGAGAAGATAAGCGATGATAAAGAAGATTAACCACATCGGCATTGCCGTCAGCAGCATTGACCAGGCATTGAAGCTCTATACCGGAGTGCTGGGCCTGAACCTCAAAACCATGGAGGTGGTTGAGTCGCAGCGGACCAGGACCGCCATCCTCCCCGTGGGGGAAAGCAATATAGAGCTGCTGGAAGCAACTGACGCGGAAAGCCCGATTGCCAAGTACCTTGAGAAGTTCGGGGAGGGGATACACCACCTGGCGCTGGAGGTGGCTGATATTGAGGAGGCGCTGGGCGAGGTATCACGGTGTGGCCTGCCGTTGATTGATGAGAAGCCGCGGGCGGGTGTTGAGAAAACACGCATCGCTTTCCTGCACCCCAAAGGTACCGGCCGGGTGCTGCTTGAGCTTGTCCAAAGTTGATGATAAAAGCAATACCGTTGCTTCTTGCCCTGGCTCTGGCCTCGGTGCTGCTCATTCCTTCCTGCCAGCCAAACGCGCCCGCCGACCGAGAGCAGAGGCTAGAGCTGATAGCCGAGTTAAAAGCGTTTGAGAAAGCCCTCGGCTTTGCCGGGACAGAGAATTTCAAAACTTACTCCCCGGAAATAGATGCCTATCACTACCTGTTTTATACCTCCAGCACACATCTGCCATACTCGCTGGATGACCCGGCACTGACAGCCGCCATCGGCACACGGGACAGCGTGTCTCTTGACTACCAGAAGTATGACGCCTATTTTTATGCCATCCCCTCGGTGGCCGGGGAAGGCACCCCGGTGACCGATTCCCTGCTACAGGAACCGCTCTACCGCTTCATCCAGATTATTTTCCATGAAGACTGGCATGAGCAGGTGGACCTGCCCCTCGGGCTGGAAGAACCTTCCGCGGAAATATTCGGCTATGCCGCCGCCAGGCTCTTCGCCGGAGAGAAGTACGGTCGGGGTGCCACGGTATATAAAACTCTGGGAAACAGCCTGGATAACAGGCTCAGGGAGAGCGAAGTCTACGGGGAATATTACGATAAGCTGAGCGCCCTTTACACACAGTATCAAAAGGGCGAACTTTCTGAGATGGATACACTAACCAGAAAGGCGCAGCTGCTGGATGCCATGGGCGACGAGCTTTACGACATCTGGGGCGGCAGGCCAGAACAGTTGAACAACGCTTTCATCGCCTTTCAGATGACCTATTTGCGGCACCTGCCATTGATGTACCAGGTCCTGCAGGCAAACGGTTCTGACCTCAGCAAAACAATACCGTTATTTCTGGCCATGCCGGAGCAGGGGACGACTTACAATTCCCTGGCGCAGGTTAAGGGTATAGAAGCCAGCGTTATCGCTTATTTGTCCAGCAAACTATAAAAACCGGCGATTTCCACTTAGAGATTCAGCAATTCCGACAGTTTCAGAAGGCTGAGGTCCAGTGGCTTCTTGGTGGCGACGACTTTTACCAGCGGCGTGGCCGTAATCTGGCCTTTGTTCAGGCCGGCCAGCACGCCGAACTTGCCCTGAGCTAAGTATTCCGTGGCTGCCGCCCCGAGGCGGGTCGCCAGCAGTCGGTCAAAAGCGCCGGGGGTGCCGCCGCGCTGGACATGGCCCAGGGTGGTGATTCTCAGGTCAAATCCCACTCTTTCGTGATGTTCTGAGAAATACTGGCACAGGCCCTGGGCATTGTATTTGGCGCCCTCGGCCACGACGATGATGGCGTGGGCTTTGCCTCGCTTGTAGGCCTTGCGGATGGTATCGGCAACGTCTTCGGCGTCAGTTTCAAATTCGGGGATGACAATGTACTCCGCGCCGCCGGCGATGCCGGTCATCAGGGCCAGGTAGCCGCAGTCGCGGCCCATCACCTCAACAATGAAGGCGCGGTGGTGCGAGGAAGCGGTCACCTTGAGCTGGTCGATAGCTATCAGGGCGACGTCAAGGGCGGTGTCAACGCCTATGGTTATCTCGGAGCCGTAAAGGTCATTGTCTATGGTTGAAGCCACGCCGACCACCGGAAAGCCCATCTGGGAAAGAGCATGGGCCCCAGCCTGTGAGCCATTGCCCCCGATGACCACCAGCGCCTCAATGCCATGTTTTTCAAGGACACGCAGCGCTTGCTGCCGCCCTTCCTGGGTTTTAAATTCGGGACAGCGGGAACTGCCAAGTATCGTGCCACCCTGCTGGATGATGCCGCCGACAGCGCGGGCTCCCATCGGGGCCATGGTGTCCTTGAAGAGACCGGCATAGCCATTGCGGATACCCATGACCTCCCAGCCCCGGCTGAGGCCGGTGCGCACCACGGCGCGGATGGCGGCGTTCATGCCGGGGGCGTCACCGCCGCTGGTCAAAACACCAATTCGCTTCATGTCTCCTCCCTGGTGGCTGGGGTAACGTTAAGTCTGTCTTTTCAGTTTAGGTAAAAGCCCGCTGTTTTGCAATACGTTTCTTGATTGACCTAATCTGGTTCTGTGGCATCTGGTTGCTCCCACGATACTCACTCCCTGTGCCCCCCTCTCAAACAGGTTTATCTTTTGCACTCCATTCCGATAATGTTTGAGAGGGGGGAGAGATTTTGGAGAGGGGGCGAAGCTCCCTCTCACTTAAAACACCCCTCTCCAGCCATTTATGCCTGTGGTCTTTTGTCAGTGATTCTGGCAGGAGAGGGGACAGGGTGAGGTAAGCACATAACAACTAAATGCAAAAGAGACCCCCTGATTTCTCCGTTTGCTAGATGCGGCGGCGCGTAGGTATAATTGTTTCTCAGGTAGCAAGGTGAAGTTGATACGTTTGAAGTATCTGTTTCTGCTCTTCGTGCTGATGCTGGCCCTGGGCCTCGGTGCCTGCAGCCCTGCCGAGGTAGTTTTTCCCGACCCGAATCTTGGTGCGGCGATAAGGGAGGCCATCGGCAAGCCTGATGGCGCCATATATGCTTCCGACCTTAAAGAGCTTGTTGCCTT
>VGOH01000087.1 GCA_016875955.1 Chloroflexota bacterium | reverse complement strand
TGCCCCCCACTTATTGGGGCGTACCTTCACCGGCATCACCCTGCTCTGGGAGAGCATTGTTAAGGCACCATCTATTAAGGAATTCCGCTCCCGCCTGACCGGACAGAAAGTCACCGGACTGTCCCGTCACGGCAAGTACCTGGTGCTCGCCCTGAACTCTGACGACCGGCTGGTCATCCACATGAAGATGAGCGGCTCGCTGCTGCTCAGCCACGACTCGAAAGAGCCACCGAAATATACCCGCGCTATCTTCCACTTTGACGGAGGCACGCGCCTCTTCTTCCGCGACCCGCGCAAGTTCGGCCGGGTCTGGCTGGTCCGGGACTGGAGAACGGCGGCGCCGAGACTGGGGCCGGAGCCTCTGGAACCGGAGTTTACGCCGCAGGTCCTGGCCCAGCGGCTGCAAAACAGGAAAGCGCCCGTCAAGGCGCTCCTCTGCGACCAGTCTGTCATTGCCGGCATAGGCAACATGTACGCCGATGAGGCCCTGTTCGCCGCTGGAATTCACCCGTTGCGTTCTGGGGATAGTTTAACCACGGCCGAGATCGAACGCCTTTACCACGCCATTCAGCAGACACTGCGCGCCGCCATTGATAATAAAGGCGCCAGCATCGTGAACTACTACCGGCCCGGCGGAGAGACCGGCACCGCCCACTTTGATTTCAAGGTTGCCCACGGGCGCGGCAAAAACTGCCCCAACTGCGGCGAACCGATTCAGCGCATCGTGGTGCGCAACCGCGGCACCTACTTCTGCCCCAGATGCCAGCCAGCCGCCTAGTTGTCCCAGAGCCGGAAGGGCGGGTACTGGTCGGTCATCAGCGCCACATAGGCGCAGACGCGGTATGACCAGCGGTTCATGCCCATAACCAGCTTGAAGATGCTCTCCGGATACTTGCCGGTGAAAAGCAGGGCCACGGCAGCGATGATGGCCAGCACGAAGACCAGGCCGGGCCAGCCTTTTTCTTCTCCACCACAGCCCTGAAAGACAGCGACAATGATATAGTGTGGAATGGCCAGCAGCCACCACTTGACCAGCGCCAGTCCCTTGGACAATTTCTCCGGGTACTCCACCTGCAGGTCGGCCGGGTAGTCCACCGATTTCAGCGTGAACGGGGGATATTTGTCTGTCCCCAGTGCCTGATAGCTGTAAAAGCCCACCCGCCATGACCACCGCAGCACGCCAACGTTGAAATCAAAAAGGCCTCTGGGGAAACGCCCGGTAAATAGTATGGCGAAAAAGGCGAGAATCCACACGATAATAAACGCTATCCAGAGAAATACCAGCATAATAAAATGTGGAATCGCCAGCAACCATTTGATGAGCCACCACCCACGTGCCGGTGGGATGGAAAGTCCACCGGTGAGCGTTACCGGATACGTTTGACCAGCCATATACTACCTCCTTTTCAAAACGGTATTAAACCACCGTGTTCGCTAACCGGAATACTTCAGGCAGCAGTGCCTGGGCAAAGCCAAAAGCGCTCACCAGAGATGACATGATGCTGGAGCCCGCCACCCAGCGCGCTAGCCAGTCGAAAATGGGGAAGGCGTTCAGCACCAGGGCAAACACCGTCAGCCCGATGCTGGCATTGACCGCGTTCAGGGCGCCGCCCAGCAGCCGGTATATCAGCCCCCGCTTCCAGATTCTGTTGATAAGCCTCCGCGGCAGGAAGAAAGCGAGGTGCAGTAAGGCAATGATGATAGCAAAAGCGATGAAGAAACCGATAAAACCTTCCCAGTTCTCACCGGGGAGGAACGAGAGCAATCCCGCAAGCAAATGATAGGTAAAGCCAGCCACGTATGTGGCGATGAGCACCGCCACCAGGTTGAAAAAATGCCTTACCGCGCCCTCTTTTATACCAGCGAATAAACTGACGATAAGGATAAATATGACAAACAGGCTGACCAGCCACATCACACTGTTACTTCCTTAAGTGCTTTTGCATATGTCTCGTAAGTACGCGAGTCAAAGAGCACGAAGACCACTTCCCTAAGCGATGTTTCTTTCCTACGTAGAAATGCAAGAACCGTGTTAATAGCGGTCGTGGCCGCCAGCTCAACCGGGTACCCGAAAGCGCCGGTGCTGACGGAGGGAAACGAGACGCTGGTCAGGTTATTTTTGGCAGCAACCTTCAGGCTTTCCCGGTAGGCGCTTTCCAGAAGCTCCTCCTCGCCTTTATTGCCACCATGCCAGACCGGCCCTACCGTATGGATGACGTGCCTTGACGGCAGGTTGCCGCCGGTGGTAATCACCGCCCTGCCCGTGGGCAACCGCCCCTGCCGTGCCACTATCTGCTTGCATTCCTCCAGAATAGCGGGGCCGCCGGCCCGGTGGATGGCACCGTCCACGCCGCCACCGCCCATCAGGCTGGAATTGGCCGCATTGACAATGGCATCAGTAGCCTGGCGCGTTATATCACCCTGTATGATGGCTATTTTGGCCTTATTTACCGTCATTTTAACCGGTTTATCTGCCATGTCATCACACCCCTTATCCGATTATGGCTTGCTGGCCAGGTACTCAATGGCCCACTGGACGGCCTCATCGCCCTCCAGCTCAAGCTCAATATCCGGCTTTATGCCCTCACCTTCAATAAGCCGACCATTAGGCGTGAGCCAGCGTGCCGTGGTTATGTAAAGCCCTGAGCCGTCCTGAAGCTCACGCGGCACATTGACGCTGCCTTTGCCAAACGTCTGGTTCCCGGCCACAGTGGCCCGTCCGTGGTCCTGCAACGCTCCTGCCAGCACCTCGCTGCCGCTGGCACTGGCCCCGTCCACCAGCACCACCATCGGCAGCGCCGTGACGATTTCCCGCGGTTTGACATTGAGGGAGGTCTCTCCGCCCCTGTTATCCACCACCTTCACCACCACGCCGTCCTTCAGGAAATATGAGGCCACCTCTACCACGGCATCAAGTATCCCACCCGGGTTGCCCCGCAGGTCCACGATGATGCCTTTCGCACCGGCCTGTTCCATTTCCTGCAACGCGGCCTGCAGTTCGGTTGCGGTGCGCCTGGAGAAATGGGTGATTTGTAAATGGGCAACGTCCCCCTTCATTTCCAGGACCACGCTGGACAGCTCAATCGTTTCACGCACGATTTTGATTTCTTCCGGCCCTGCCGCGTCTTTATGCTGAATGAGCAGACTTACTGATGTACCTTTGGGGCCGCGGATTTTGAGCACCGCCTCCACCAGGCTCATTTCCGCCGTTGACACACCGTCAATCTCCAGAATAACGTCCTCCGCTTTCAGGCCGGCTTTATCCGCCGGCGAGTTTGGAATAGGCGCGATAATGGTCAGCTTTTCCTCCCTAATCCCCACCTGTGCTCCAATGCCTTCAATCTCGCCCTCAAGTCCGCTCATGCCGACTTTGTACGTTTCGGCATCAATATAGGAGGTGTAAGGGTCGTCCAGGGCCTTAACCATACCCTCAATAGCGCCCTTGCTGAGTACATCGGCATCAAGCCGGTCACGGTCCACGTAGTCTCTGAAGATGAGACCCCATGCCTCCTCCACCACCCCCAGTCCTTCTTTGCCATCAGCGGGCGTCCTGCCCAGGTTGTAGCCAATACCAAAGGTAAGGGCGATAACCGCGATAAGGGTTAAAACTATGAGGACAGACTTCATCCCTTTAGACATCACGCTGCAACTCCTCGTCAGCCAGTTAAGTCAAAGGCCAAGTAAACCTGTAAGCCGAGTTCTGTATCCTCCCCATACAGGAAGGACGGCGGCCATCTATCTAGCCCCGATGTCGCCATCGGGGTCGAGCGGCCAACCCGGGGACAGGCCGGGCGTCCTTATATCCCTCTATTTGGCCTTGCTCCGGATGGGGTTTACCCAGCCGACCGGTCACCCGGTCGCTGGTGGGCTCTTACCCCACCATTTCACCCTTACCCCGCTGACGCGGGGCGGTATGTTTCTGTGGCACTTTCCATAGGGTCACCCCTCCTGGGCGTTACCCAGCACCCTGCCCGGTGGAGCTCGGACTTTCCTCCCCGGTAATCCGGGGCGGCCACCCGGTTTACTTGACCCATTTATAGTCTATTATCAGGGGTGTTATTAGTCAACCATCCAGCGGCTCTGTTTGCCTTTGGTTGGCAGTTGGCGCCTCACCCCTGACCCCTCTCCAGCCAGAATCACGGGTAAAAGACTACAGGCATTAGTGGCTGGAGAGGGGAGTTTAAAGGAGAGGGGGCTCCACCCCCTCTCCAATTCTTTTTTTCCCCCCCTCAAACATTATTTAAAATGAGTGCAGAAAACAAACCTGTTTGAGAGGGGGAGCCAAGGGGTGAGTAAGAGAACAACCACAGGCAAATAAAAGCGTTCAGCCCAGAGCGGCATTGCTCAGGCGGTCGGCCTCCGTGTTCTGATGCCTCGGTATGGCCACGATGGCGAAAGCCGGAAACAAAGACTGCAGTTCCCTGACCCGCTGGAGCAGCGGTTTAAGCGCCTGGTTCTTGACGCGGTAGCGACCGTTTATCTGCTTGACGGCCAGTTCCGAATCGGACCTTACCTCAACCTTTTCCGCGCCCAGCCGGAGCGCTTCCTCAAGGGCAGCGATAATGGCGCGGTATTCCGCCTGATTATTGGTAGTTTTCCCAATGCGCCGGGAAATGCGGGCGAGCACCCTGCCTTGACCATCTTTAATCACGGCGCCGATTGCGGCCGGACCGGGATTACCCCGTGAGGCGCCATCTGTATACAAAATCGTTTTCTCAATTTTCATGCGCCGCTCATGGCAGGTACAGGATACGATTGCAGCTGCTGCATTGCACCGGGGTGCCGCTTCGCGCCTGCTGCAGCTCGCTGGAGGGCAGGGATATGCGGCAGCCGTGGCAGATTCCCTGCTCCACCCTGGCCACCGCCAGACCCTTGTTTTTCCTGAGATGCTCGTAAAGTGTTACTGCCTCTGACGCGATTTCAGCCGCCAGCGCCTGACGTTTCCGGTTCAGGTCATTCAGGCCGCTTTCCAGGGCCACCTTATCTTTCTGCAACTGCGCCTGCTCGCGCTGCCATTCTGCCGCAATCAATGCCAGTTCCTGTTTCAAAGCGGCCACACTGGCCTCAACTGACTCCACCTGTTCCATGAGTTCCAGGTCTTCCGTTTCCAGTCCGTCGCGCTTGGTTTTCAGCAGCTCAACCTCATGTTGCAGACTGGATAGTTCTTTAGGGTTCCCGATTCGTCCGCTGTACAGTTCGTCCTCACCTTTTTTAATTTTGCCCGCCAGGTCATCTATTTCCGCCTCAAGAGAACGCTGTTTATGCTGCAGCTCTGCCCGCTTCTCCTTGCCGACATCCAGCTTCTGCTGGACAGCCACCACCACATCATTTTTGCCCAGCCGACCGTTCACCTGCTCCAGCCGGTGTTCCTCATCAGCAATTTCAAGGTCAATTTCCTGCAGCTGGTATAGCTGTCTGGCAACACTCATGGCACAACTCTCTGGCAAAGCTAAATAAGTATTGGTTTGTCGATTCTACACTGACCACAAATCAA
>VGOH01000086.1 GCA_016875955.1 Chloroflexota bacterium | reverse complement strand
GCGCAATGTCGGCGTGAAAGAATCGAGCACGGCAATACCAGGGCATGGCGGTTTGCTGGACCGTATGGACAGTGTGGTCTTTGCTGGCGTTGTCGTTTACCTGTACTATACTTTTGCCTGGCTGTAACTATTTTAATAGAGAAATATTATTTTGCAAGGAGGTAAAAACACTGATGATTGTTGGCAGTGGTGATTTCAGGTATGAGCGTGTTGAAGGGTGGGTCAAGGTACCGGAGTATTTTGACCTTTCTGACCCCGTTGACATCGCCACCGATGCCCGGGACCGGGTCTACGTTGGTTCCAGAGGCAACCACCCGATTCTCATCTTTGACCGCAAAGGCAATTTCGTGTCCTGCTGGGGCGAGGGACACTTTGTTGACCCTCACGGGATTTACGTTGGCCCCGATGATTCGGTCTACATTGTCGACGCCAAGACCCATACCGTTGAAAAGAGGACGCCCGGTGGTGAGGTGCTCCTGACTCTGGGCACCAGGTTCCGCACGCCAGCGATAATGCTGCGCGCGCCGTTCAATCAGCCGACCGGGCTGGTTCTGGGGCCGGCCGGAGAGATGTTTGTCACCGATGGCTACGGCAATTTTCTGGTGCACAAGTTCTCAGCGGAAGGGAAACTGCTCAAGACCTGGGGTGAGCACGGTAAGGGACCGGGGCAGTTTGAGTTGCCCCATAAACTTGATATTGATAATCGGGGCCGGCTTTATGTCTGCGACCGCAACAATGACCGGATACAGATATTTGACCTTGAAGGCAAATTCCTTGAGATGTGGACCAACTGCCGCTGGCCCCAGGACATCTGGATTGATAAAAAGAAAGAGCTCGCCTATGTGGTGGAGAGCCACATGCACCAGCTATTCCCGCCGAGGGTTACGGTGCGTGACCTGAAGGGCAAAATCCTGTCCGAGTTCGGCGGCTATGAGCATGAAGGCAAGGGCCTGCTGGAAAACTCTCATACTATCTGCGTTGATTCGCACGGCGATATTTACATCGGCGAGATAGTCAAGGTCAGGCGCCTGATGAAATTTGCCCGGGTGCGCTGACGGTGGCGGCGTGGAAAAACTTGAGTCCGGGGCCAGGAAGCTAGGCTTGTGCCTTGCTTCCCGTCAGCTTGAGCAGTTTCAGGTCTACTATCAGGAGCTGATTGATTGGAACCGGCGGCTAAACCTGACGGCGATTACTGATTACGAGGAAGTGCAGGTGAAGCACTTTCTGGATTCGCTGACGGTGGTGCTGGCGCTGAAACAGCCTCCGGGAAAGGGTCTGAAACTTATTGATGTCGGCACCGGGGCTGGTATCCCGGGAATCCCGCTGAAAATAGCCCTGCCTGATATCCAGGTGGTGCTCTTGGACGCCACCAGGAAAAAGGCCGTCTTTCTGGAGCATATCGTCCAGAAGCTGAACCTGGAAGGCGTTCAGGTGGTGGTGGGGCGGGCGGAAGAAATCGCTCATCAGCCGGAATACCGGCAGCAATTCACCCTGGTTCTGTCCCGGGCGGTGGCAGATTTAGCGGCGCTGGCGGAACTAACCCTGCCGTTCTGTGCCGTTGGCGGCAGGTTCATCGCCCAGAAAAAGGGTGATATAGCAGCAGAGGTACAGGTGGCGCAGCGGGCGATTGCCATTCTGGGTGGAAAGCTTGCCGATGTGAAAAATATTGAGTTATCTGAATTCACCGATAAGCGATGTCTGGTGGTCATTGACAAGGTCGGGGAGACGCCGCCGCAGTATCCCCGCCGTCCCGGCATCCCGGCCAAGAGGCCGTTGAAGTAGCCTCTTTCAGTTGCTAAACAAAAATAACAGTAGTAGAATATCATTGCTAGTGGATAGGTTCTCGCCAAAGTGAGGTGATAGGTATGGAGACGGGAACGTGGAAGGTTAAGACCGGACTGGCCCAGATGCTCAAGGGCGGGGTGATAATGGATGTGGTCAATGTTGAGCATGCCAAGATTGCTGAGGAGGCTGGTGCCTGTGCGGTGATGGCGCTGGAGAGGGTGCCCGCCGATATACGCGCCGCGGGGGGTGTGGCCAGGATGGCCGACCCGACCATCATTGAGGCGATTATGAAGGCGGTTTCCATCCCGGTGATGGCCAAATGCCGCATCGGGCACTTCGTGGAAGCGCAGGCGCTGGAGGCGCTCGGCGTGGACTATATTGACGAATCAGAAGTGCTCACCCCGGCCGATGAAAACCATCATATCTGGAAGCATGACTTCAAGGTCCCGTTTGTCTGCGGTTGTCGCAATCTGGGTGAAGCCCTGCGCCGCATTGGTGAAGGGGCAGCGATGATAAGGACCAAAGGCGAAGCCGGCACCGGCAATGTTGTTGAGGCGGTCAGGCACATGCGCGCGGTGATGGACGGCATTCGCGAGCTGGCCCAGACACCGGAGGAAGAGCTGATGGCCAAGGCCAAGGAGATGGGGGCGCCTTTTGAAATCGTACTGGAGATACACAAAGTCGGCAAGCTGCCCGTGGTCAACTTCGCCGCTGGTGGCGTGGCCACGCCGGCGGATGCGGCCCTGATGATGCAGCTTGGCGCCGACGGCGTCTTCGTTGGCTCCGGCATTTTCAAATCGTCAAATCCAGCGGCACGGGCGCAGGCGATTGTCAAGGCCACCACGCACTACCAGGACCCGAAGGTAATCGCCGAGGTTTCCAAGAACCTGGGCGAAGCCATGCCCGGGAAGGACATAAGGGAACTGAAGCCAGAGGAGCTGCTGGCATCTAGAGGTTGGTAGCATGAAGATTGGCGTCCTTGCCTCGCAAGGAGCCTTCCGGGAGCATATAGAAAAACTGCGCCAGCTGGGTGTTGAAGCTATGCCCGTCCGCATGCCCGAAGAGCTTAAGGGTCTGGACGGGCTCATTATTCCCGGCGGCGAGAGCACGTCTATTGGGCGGCTGATGCGCGATTACAAACTGACGCAGGCGATTCGCAATATGGTTAAAAAAGGCATGCCCGTGTTCGGCACCTGCGCTGGCATGATATTATTGGCCAGGGAAAGCACGGACGCCTCTTTTGAGTCGCTGGGGCTGATGGATATCACGGTCAGGCGCAATGCCTTCGGGCGGCAGCGGGAGAGTTTTGAGACCGAGCTCAATGTGCCGGTGCTGGGTAAGAAACCGTTCCCCGGAGTCTTTATCCGCGCGCCGCTGATTGAACAGGTGGATGGAAATGTAGAGGTGCTGGCACGTCTGGCTGACGGCACCATCGTGGCGGCACGTGAGGACAAAATGCTGGCGCTGGCTTTTCACCCTGAGCTTACGGACGACCTCAGGTTTCACCAGTATTTTCTGAGGCTTTTGTCCGAAAAGGAATAAGTCGGGAGGGGCAGTTGCAGAAGGTAATCACCGACGACCTTGATGCATTACTGGACATCCTGCCGGCGCACATACGGAAGCCGCTCTGCGAGCAGAAGGACATCAGCGACCTGCTGGAAGTGGTGCTGGATCTGGGGCGCTCCCCGGAAGCCCGCTTCCCTGGCCGTGAGGTGGTGCTCAATCCCAGAGAAGTCGACGAAACGGATATCGACTACGTGGTTTCACGCATCGGCAACTTCGGCGATGACAACCGTGCTGGCATTGAGCGTACCCTGCACCGCATCTCTGCCATCCGTAATAGAGAAGGGCGTATTGTGGGGCTGACCTGCCGTGTGGGCCGCGCCGTATTCGGCACCATAAAGGTGATTGAGGACCTGGTGGAGTCAGGCAAGAGCGTCATGCTGCTCGGCCGTCCCGGGGTGGGTAAGACGACGATGTTAAGGGAAGTGGCCCGGGTGCTGGCCGACGATATCAACAAGCGGGTCATCATTGTGGATACGTCCAATGAGATAGCCGGCGACGGCGATATACCCCACCCGGCCATCGGCCACGCCCGCCGGATGCAGGTGAAGACGCCGGCCATGCAGCACGCGGTGATGATAGAGGCGGTGGAAAACCACATGCCCGAAGTAATCGTTATTGACGAGATAGGCACCGAGCTTGAAGCCCAGGCGGCGCGCACCATCGCCGAGCGCGGCGTTCAACTGGTCGGCACCGCCCACGGCAATACCCTGGAAAATCTGATGCTGAACCCCACCCTGGCCGACCTTATCGGCGGCATACAGTCGGTCACCCTGGGTGACGAAGAGGCACGGCGCCGGGGCACCCAGAAGTCAATACTGGAGCGGACGTCTCCGCCTACCTTTGATATTGTGGTTGAGATTCAGGAGCGCGACCGCGTGGCCATTCACCCCGACGTTGCCGAGGCGGTTGATGCCATTTTGCGGGGCCAGGCTATTGATACCGAGGTGCGCTGGCTGGACGAAAACGGCGAGGTCAGGGTGGAAAAACCGCTCGTGGAGTTGAAAAAGGGCAAAGAGAAGAAAACGGCAGGCAGGGACCAGCACCGCATCTACCTCTTCGGGGTCAACCGTGGCCGGCTGGAGCACATGGCCAGGGAAATAAACCTTGACCTTGAAATTGTGGATAAAGTGGAGGAGGCCAACCTCCTGGTTACCTCCAAGAACTACTACCGCCGCAAGCCGCAGAAGGTCAGGGATGCCGAGGCGGCTAACCTGCCCATCTATGTCCTGAAAAGCAATACCCCGCCCCAGATACGGCAGATGTTGCAGAGCATTTATCCGGTGGCCGGACCGGGCAAGCGTGACTCGTTCCAGGTAGCCCTGGCTGAAGCGGAAGAAGCGGTGGCGAAGATAAAGAACGGTGGTGAGGGTGAGGTGGAGCTCAGCCCGCAGAGTGCTTACATCCGCCGCCTCCAGCACTTAATCGCTGAGAGGAACGAGATGGCCTCACGCAGCGAGGGCAAGGACCCAAACCGCAGGGTCAAGATTTATAAGGGGTAACGGGAGTATGTCCTTGTTCATTACTTTTGAAGGTGGGGAGGGGAGTGGGAAAAGCGTGCAGGCAAGGGCGCTTTATCGTAAGCTTTCCCGGCTGGCCATGCCAGCCATTCTGACCCATGAGCCCGGCGTAACGCCGCTGGGCAGGAAGGTCGCCCGCTGGCTGAAATGGGGGGATGACATGGCTATCTCCCCTCTGGCGGAACTGATGCTGTTCAACGTCTCCCGGGCGCAGCTGGTCAGCGAGGTTATTATGCCCGGCCTGAAAAGCGGCCGGGTGGTCATCTGCGACCGCTATGCTGATTCAACGACGGCCTACCAGAGCTACGGCCGGGGCCTTGACCTGAGCGCAGTCAGGGCGGTCAATGAGGCCGCGATTCAGGGACTGCATCCTGACCTGACCGTTCTGCTCGATATACCTGTGGAGGTCGGGCTGGGCCGAAAGAAAGGCGAAAAGCGCGACCGCTTTGAGCAGGAAGCTCTCGCTTTCCACCGGCGGGTGCGCCAGGGGTATCTGGCGCTGGCCAGGGCCGAGCCTGACAGATGGCTGGTGGTGGCTGCGGAGAAGAGCAAAGAGGAAATTGCCGACATAATCTGGAATAGAGTTAAGAAGTTGCTCTCCAAAAAGCCCTGAAAGGTGTCTGAGAGGAGGCGAAACTCTTCTATTTGGCCTCTCTCCATCCTGGTTATCTGATATCATCTCAGCCGCTTTTGCAGGATGAGTTTGTCATCTCCCGGGGCGTAGAAATCGGGGATGCGAGCGATTATCTCATAGCCCTGACCGAGGTGAAAACGCACGGTGTTCTCATAGGCTGGTGTGGCAGATGTTTCAATAATGGTCAGTCTCCCTTGGGCCTGCTTTATT
>VGOH01000085.1 GCA_016875955.1 Chloroflexota bacterium | reverse complement strand
GGAAGCTGCGCTCCTGGAAAACGCCAGTGGTGGGGCGGATTGACAATGATATATTGCTCCTTGACCCGCGCTCGGTGCTTCCCGAAGATGATGAAGTGGTGGTGAAGGCACTGCGCGGCCTGGCTTCTGATTTGCGCGGCGCTCATTGATAAAGGGCGGACGATATGTACGTTCTGGGAACAGCCGGCCACATTGACCACGGTAAATCGGTTCTGGTGAAGGCGCTCACCGGCATTGACCCGGACCGGCTGCGCGAGGAAAAAGAGCGCGGCATGACCATAGACCTCGGCTTTGCCTGGCTGAAGCTGCCCAGCGGGCGCGAGGTGGGCATTATTGATGTCCCCGGGCACGAGCGGTTCGTCAGGAACATGCTCGCCGGGGTGGGGGGCATTGACCTGGCGATGCTCATCGTTGCCGCCAACGAGGGCATCATGCCGCAGACCAGGGAGCACCTGGCGATTATCGACCTGCTGGAGATAAAGAGGGGGGTCGTGGTCATCACCAAGAAGGACCTGGTTGATGAGGAGCTGCTGACCCTGGTTCGTATGGAGGTGGAGGAGCTTATCAGCACCACAAGCCTGTCAGGAGCGCCAATAGTCGCCGTCTCAGCGCTTAATGGCGATGGGCTACCAGCACTGTTGGCTACCATAGATGATTTATTAAGTGCCACGGAGCCGCGGCGCGACCTGGGCCGGCCCAGACTGGCCATTGACCGAGTTTTCACCATGGCCGGGTCGGGCACCGTGGTCACCGGGACATTGATAGACGGCTCTCTGTCCGTGGGGCAGGAGGTGGAGATTGTGTCCCCGGCCCTGAAGACGCGACTGCGCGGGCTGCAATCGCATAAAACCCGCCTTGACACGGCCACGCCGGGAAGCCGGGTGGCGGCAAACTTGGTAGGCATAAACACCGCCCAGCTGCAGCGTGGCGACGTGCTGACCAGTCCAGGGTGGCTGACTCCCACCAGGCTGTTGACGGTGAAACTGAAGCTGCTGGGCTACCTGCACCGGCCACTGAAACACAATGCCACCGTCAGTTTCCACACCGGGGCGGCAGAGACCATGGCCAGAGTCCGCCTGCTGTCAGCAGATGAGCTTAAACCGGGGCAGACTGGCTGGGCGCAGGTTTCACTTGACCGGCCGCTGGCGGTGGTCAACGGCGACCATTTCATCGTTCGTTCCCCGATGGAGACTCTCGGCGGTGGCCGAATCATTGAGTCGCAGACGAGGCGACTTCGCCGTTTTCGCCCCGATGTCATTGAGAATCTGGAAGCAAAAGACACCGGCACTGCGGAAGAGATGGTGCTGGCGCTTCTGGAAACAAAGCCGTTGACGGGAACCGCCACCCTGGTATCCGAACTCAATCTGAAGCCTGATGAAGTGAAGGCGGCCATCGCTTCCCTCGTGGCGCAGGGGAAGGCGGTTGACCTGGGCCGCGGGGAAAATTCTCTGATGATGACGGCCCAAAAATGGGAGGGCGTGGTCCAGAAAACAAAGGCAGCCCTTCAGGAATACCACCGGAAATTTCCAACGCGCCCCGGTATGCCAAAAGTGGAGCTGGGAAGTCGGCTGAAGTTGGGAGATAACGCTGCCATTGCCTTTCAGAAGCTGGTGGCGCAGCAAATCATGGCCGATGACGGGGCGGTGGTTCGGTTGCCGGCACATCGTGTACAGCTGAGCCAGATGCAGCAGGCCAGGCTGGACGCCTTTCTCCGCTCGCTGGCCGGGAACCCTTATGCCCCGCCCAGCGATTCGATTCCTGAGCCTGACCTTCTCAACCTGCTTATTGAAAGACGCCAGGTGGTGAAGGTGAGCGGGGACGTCGTCTTTGCTGCTGCCACATATGATGAAATGGTGGCCAGAGTAATTTCTCGCCTCAAGGCCCAGGGGCAGATAACGCTGGCGGAAGTGCGGGACATGTTCCAGACCAGCCGTAAATATGCCCAGGCGCTGCTGGAGTATCTGGACGGGCAGAAAGTGACCCGACGTGTGGGCGATGCGCGGGTGCTATATTAATGATCTATTTGGGCGTAGTATAATTTTCATTGCCCGGCACAGGGGAGGTGTCAAGATATGTGGGACTGGATTACGCATAACAGCTGGTGGCTCTTTATTGCCTCGGCCGTTGCCCTGATTATTCTGCTGATTATCAAAGGCCGCGTTCAGAGTGGCATTGAGCACTTGGTAGCAGAAGAACGCAGGACTGGAATACATAAGTGGATAAACATCACCTTCTGGTCCTTGGAAGGGCTCGCGCTGTTGCTTATCGGGATGACCGGAGTGGCCATTGTCCTGTCCGAAGAGGGCATTTACGATGTGATAACGGTGGCCATGGTTCAGCAGTGGTTTCTGGAACACGGAACCCGCGTTCTAATCATCTTCCTCATAGGGTTCGTGCTATGGTATCTTCTGAGGAAATTTCTCCCTTTGCTGGTGCAGCGTGCCATGGCCAAACCGAAGCGGGGAGAAAGCCGGGAGGGGATGAAGAGGCGAGCTGACACCATTCAGGGTGTCTTCATGGGTTTGGGCAAAATACTGATTGTCCTGCTTGTCGGCTTCATGATTCTGTCTGAACTTAATGTCAATATTGGTCCCATTCTGGCCGGCTTTGGTATTGCCGGCATTGCCGTTGGCTTCGGTGCCCAGTATTTAATCCGGGACCTTATTGCCGGTGTTTTCATTCTGCTGGAGAACCAGTACCGGGTGGGTGATGTGGCCAGGGTGGCTGACATCGCCGGCCTGGTGGAGGACATCACTTTAAGAAAGACGGTGCTGCGTGACCTGGATGGCATTGTACACCACATTCCCAATGGCGAAATAAAGGTCGCCAGCAACTATACCCGGCACTTTTCCCGCGTCAATCTGGACGTCTCGGTCTCCTATAACGCTGACCTTGACCGTGCCATCAGCGTCATCAATCGGGTAGGTAAGGAGCTGGCAGAGGAACCAGACTGGAACTGGCGCATCCGGACCATACCTCAGGTGCTGAGGGTTAATAAGCTGGGCGACTCTGGCATTGATATCAAGATTCTGGGCGATGTCAAGCCGCTGGAGCAGTGGAATGTCATGGGCGAGCTGCGCTATCGGATTAAGAAAGCGTTTGATGCTGAGGGCATTGAGATACCCTGGCCACATACCAAGGTGTACTTTGGCAATTCACCCTGGGAGGAAGGGAAGCGGTAGCCGTTTTAGCCGCACCGCCAGTACCGCCGTTGCCCGGTTGCTGCTATTCCGTTTCCAGTCCGCTTATCATGTAACTGATAGTGATGGCCAATCCGATAAGCGCGAAGATGCCGTAGGTGAGGTTGCCCTGCATCCAGAGAAGGTCGCCCATGGGGTAATTGAGGTTGACGAGAAAGAGCCCGATGCCACCGGAAATGAGCAGGATAACGCCGATAAACGGGAGCAAAATAAATAATATGCTCATTTTCCCCTCCGCTATCCAAAGACTTGAGCCAAGTATAGGGTGAGCACTGTGAAAAGTCAACAGAATGCTGGAGGCCGGCGGGGCCATGTTAAGTGGATTGACGTTTGCCGCGTAACCGTTTATTATTGTTCTACGATAGTTAGGAGGTGAGATATGCCAAAACCAGAGGTTCTCAAACCCGGCTATTTCGTGGCCGTCAGTTTGATTCCAGAAACAGCACCAGAATGCTGCTACATAGGCCTGGTGCAGGCTCTGGACGAGTATGGCGTCCGCATGACCCAGGTGGAATGGGATGACCAGCTGGATGGAGTAAAACAGTTCAGTGAAGATATCTTCGTGCCCTGGGTCAACATCAATTCCATGCTGGTCTGCACGCAGCAGGAACCGACCAGACGCTTTGTCCGTGACCGGGCTCCGGCGTGGAAAGCACAGGTGGCAGCACTATATAAGAGAGCCAGAAGCGGTAAATAAGCAATCTTAAACCAGGAGGCGAGGGAAGCTTAAATATCCGGCAGCAATATGGGCATTTGTCTGCGCTGAAGTTTAGCTATTAACGGCAAAGACATATCGGGCACTGAAGCGGACAGTACAAGGTGGTATCAGTGCCCGGTTTATTTTTATCAAAAGCGGCAGTTTTTCACTTGGTGGTCAGTCAAGTATAATGGTGAGGGACGAATCACGCTAATTATAAAACAGGGAGAAAAGGATGCGAGTAAAAGACAAGGTTGCTATCGTAACTGGCGGTGCCGGGGCCATAGGCGGGGAGATATCAAAACTGCTGGCGCGGGAGGGCGCCAGAATTGTTATCGCTGACGTGAATAATGAGGCCAGCAGTCGGATGCTTGCTGAGCTCAAGAGGCTGGGCGCGGAGGCGGTAGCCGTGGACGCCGACGTCATCAAAATTGCCGAGGCGGAGAGGCTGGTCAGGGCGGCGCTGGAGCAATTCGGGCAGGTGGATATTCTGGTGAACGTGGCGGGCGGCTCCACCGGGCCGTCCATCAAGACCAAGATGGACCTATTCGCCCGGTCGGAGAAAACACGTGGCGAAGAAATCGTCCGGCTGAACCTTCTGGCACCGATTAACTGCGCGCGGGCGGTCATCAACCACATGATGGAAAGGCGCACCGGCGCCATCGTCAGCATCTCTTCCACCGCCGGCGTAATCGGCATGATGAAAGGCGTGGAGTACTCGGCGGCCAAAGCGGGCATCTACGGCATGACGGTAACGCTGGCCAAGGAAGCGGCGCCGTACGGCATACGCGTCAACTGCGTTTCCCCCGGGATTGTGGGCACGGAGCGCGTCCGCAAAATGGCGCCCGACCTCATCCCCCAGTGGGAAAAGGGCATCAAGCTGGGCAGGCTGGCCAAGCCGGAGGATATCGCCAATGCCGTGCTTTTCCTGGTATCCGATGAGGCCAGCTATATAACCGGACAGAATATCATCGTTGACGGTGGACTCTGCCTGGGGCCGGAGGGCTATTGACCTCCGGGCGGAAGTGATATTAGTCACAGACAGATGGGAACTCTGCCATTAAAATTAGGTATGTCAGATGACATTGAGATAATTTGTGGTGAGGGCAGATGAAGTTGAGATATGTAATCGGCGTTATGGTCGGGGCAGCTATCGGCATCACCCTGAGTTACCTGTACAGTCAGGGTGAAGGCGCGGCTTATACTTCTAACCTGGGGGTCGGGGCGCTCATCGGGGCTATGGTGGGCCTGTTTCTTATCTCGGCGGCCAGCGCATCGGGCAGGGGCAGCCCGACCGCCGACGGCGGCGGTGCCGAGCGGCCTCGGTTTGGCTGAGCGCCGGTAAAATGGCGTCTCGGGGAAGACGCCGGGGATACTGAAACCGATGATGAGAAGGGTGAAAAGGATTAACCGGGGAGGTTTCTCTCATGCCGCTTTACGAATATGAATGCCCTGAGTGCGGTCGGAAACTGGAACTGCGCCGCAGCATGGCTGATAGCGACCGTCCCACCAGATGCCCTGAGTGCAAAAAGGGCATGCTGAAGCGTGTCCTGTCTCTTTTCAGCTCGTCGTCCTCCGCCGGAAACTGCGCCCCCGGTGGCGCCACCTGAGGCATCAGGAGGTGAGGCAGTTGGCCTCGCTGGCATAGGCACATCGCGGGCTTGAGCAAATCAGGCCCGATTCTATTATAAAACCATATCTGTGTTAGCCTTTTAAGCCGTACTTTTGGCGGATTGACAGCACGGCATTGATGGCATACCATAGCTAAAAAGCAGGTTGCATTGACGGGTCTATTTACGTTACATGAAGCAGAGGAG
>VGOH01000084.1 GCA_016875955.1 Chloroflexota bacterium | reverse complement strand
CTTTGCCTTTGGTGGGCAGTTGACGCCTCACCCCTGTCCCCTCTCCAGCCAGAATCACTGGTAAATGACCACAGGCATTAATGGCTGGAAAGGGGTGTTTTAAGTAAGAGGGGGCTTCTCCCCCTCTTAAAAATCTCTCCCCCTCGCAAACATACTGCTCATAGCTCTCACCACGGTATCCGTTTGAGAGGGGGACACAGGGGGTGAGTATTGTGACAGCAACTAAAAGCAAATAAAACCGAATGTATTTGAACATCAATTGCCTGATGGATTATAGTAAATAGTCGGCCCCCTTCCTGCAGCCGATTAAGTTTAAGGCTGGAGCGAATATGGAGATAGTAAAACAAATCAAATACGAGCCAGCCGGAGTCAAAGGCGGCTATACTGACCGGATACTCAGCATTGACCTGGGCCGGCGGCAAATCACGATTCGCGACCTGCCGCCTGATTTCAAAAACAAGTATATCGGCGGCCGGGGCTACGCCATGAAGCTGATGTGGGATGGCACCAGTCGAAAAACCCATTATGACAGCCCGGAAAATATCCTGGTGATGGCCAGCGGGCCGCTGGGCAATGAACCCGGTTTCCCGGGAACGGGGAAATCCATCGTTGGCACCATTTCACCGCTTACCGATACATTCATTGATTCCAATGTTGGCGGCCATTTCGGCCCGCTTTTAAAGCTAGCTGGCTTTGATGCCCTGGCTGTTTCCGGAATAGCCCAACAAGACGTGGTCGTTGCCGTCGATGGCGACTCAGGCACTATCAGCATTATGGCCGCGCCCGCTTACGATAAGGCAATTGATGAGGGAGCGCTTTCCTTCGGCCAGGGGCTGCTGGCCGACTTTAACAGCGGTGAATACAGCGATTCGCTCGCCGCGGTGACCACGGGGAAGGGTGCCAGCAATGCTAGGTTCGGTATTATCAACAGCCTGTACTATGAGAGAAAACGGAAGCGAGTTCGCTGCAAACAGGCGGGCAGAGGCGGCACCGGGACCGTGATGAGGACCAAGAGGCTGAGGGGCATTGTCGTGCGCTCCAGCCGGTCAAAGGCAAACGGCAACAACGCCGTGGATAAGGAAGGCGTGCGCCAGGCGGGTGCCCGGTTGAGGGAAGTGATATTGGAAGCCGACCCCAAACAACTCCACCTTTCCGCCTGGGGCACCACCATTCTGTCAGAATATATGAACAAGTTTCACCTTTTCCCCATCAACAACTATCAATACGGCCAGAGCGCCGAGTCCTCCAAGGTCTTTGCCGGTGTCTTCCTTGACCGGTACTTCAGCCAGAATACGCCGGACGGCTGTTATTACGGTTGTAATCTGGCCTGTTCCAAGAGTGTTGAAAGTGTGGAACTGAAATCGGGGCCACATGCCGGGCAGACGGTCAGCGTTGACGGCCCCGAATATGAGACTGTCGGCGCCGTCTCCTGCATGGGCATTTTCGACCCGCATTTCGTCCTGGAATACAACTGGTATTGCGATGAATATGGCCTGGATACCATTTCTGCGGGCGTTACCATTGGGTTCTTTATGGAGTGCTTTGAGCGCGGCTTTCTTACCGCTGAGGATACAGGTTATGAGCTGACCTTCGGCGGCATGGAGGCTGCCGACAGGTTATTGCACGAGATAGCCAATGCCAGAGGTTTCGGCAGGGTTGCCGGGCAGGGGGTGGCCAGAGGCAAGAAATGGGTCGCCGAGAAGTACGCGGCTCGCAAAGGTATCTCCCGGGATGATGTCCAGACTGAGCTGAATAAGTTCGCCATGGAGGTCAAGGGCCTTGAGTTCTCCATGTACGTTACCAAAGAATCTCTTGCCCAGCAGGGTGGTTACGGTTTCGCCCTCAAAGGCCCGCAGCATGACGAGTCATGGCTCATCTTCATTGACCAGGTGCACAAAGAGCTGCCCACCTTTGAGGGCAAGGCGAATGCGCTCAAATGGTTCCCTTTAATCCGCACCTGGTTCAACGCCACCGGACTGTGCAAGCTGCCGTGGATTGATGTCCGGAACCCCGAGGCCGCCAGCACTGCTGAGCCGGCAAAGAACCTCCCCACACTTGCCTATTATGTTGACTACCTCAATGCGACAACGGGCGGTCACAAGACGCTGCAGGACATTTTAGATGACTCCGAGAGGCTCTATATACTGCAGAAGCTAATCAACCTGCGCCACGGCAAAGGTACCCGGGCCAGCGACCAGATACCATTGAGAGCCATGGGGCCGGCTTTCTTTAATGAATATGAGTCACGGGCTGAATATTACGACGGGTGGTTGCGGGAACAGCTGGGTGATACTGAACTCCCGGCAAGCCCGCAGCAAAGGCATGAACTGCTAATTCAGAAAAGAATTGAAGCTTATCAGAAACTCTGCGATATAGTTTACGAGAAGAAGGGTTTCACCACGGATGGCATACCAACGCGTGAAACAGTGGCCAAATTCGGCCTTATGGACGAACAGGCAGGGCAACTGCTTCACCAATTTGGCATATGACCTGTGGCGAAGAAATAGACCGAACGGGAACCAGAATAATATGGCCCAGAAGATGACGGTCTCCATCAAGTTCCTCGGCATGCAGCGCGTCGTCACCAAAAAAGATTTTATAAATATACCTTTAAGAAAAGAAATGAGAGTGAGCGACGTCCTGGAGCTGGTCAGGAACCTGTACCCGGACTTGCACTTGGACGCCGGGGTTATCTTTCCCACGGTGAACCAGGAGAAAGCATCGCTGGACAAGCTCCTGAGGGCCAATGACATTATCTCATTTCTACCTCCCATCAGTGGCGGATAACAAATCCTTTGCCCACGCCGGCACATGACTCCAAAATCCGCCGCCGAGCGAAGCAGTCAGTGACTGTTAAGAACAGGCTAATGCCCCGGCGTCATGGTCTGCCTTTTAATCAAGAGCCTTTTTTTCAGGTTTTATTCGCCTATGGCTGTTCTTTTGCTCACCCCCTTAATCCCCCTCTCAAACAGGTTTGTCTTTTGCGCTCCATCTTAGTAACGTTTGAGAGGGGGAGAGTTTTTGAGAGGGGGCAGAGCCCCTTCTCCTTTATACCCCCCCTCTCCAGCCATTAATGCCTGCTGTCTTTTACCAGTGATTCCGGCTGGAGAGGGGTCAGGGGTGAGGTAAGCACATAATAACTAAAGGCAAATAAAATCACATTTTTGACGGCAGGCGGTTAAATCATTACAATGCAATCAGCAATTATGCTGTTTCACGTCCTCGCTCAAGCTCAGTCTGGCCAAGGACATTGGAAAATTATAGTATAGCAAGGAAACAAATTAAGGGTAGCAGGTTATGAGTTCCGCTAAAGAGCTAAGCAATTTTATCCGGCGCCAGCGAGCGTACCGAGAAGACAGCGAGCTGCCGCTTAAGAACATCCGCGTCATTGACATGGGCACCGTGATAGCCGCCCCTTTTACCGCCACCCTGCTCGGGGATTTCGGCGCCGAGGTTATCAAAATAGAGAACGTTAATTCACCCGATGCCATACGGGCCTGGGGGGTACTTGAGGGGGGCCTTCAGGCCTGGTGGCTGGTGGTCAGCCGCAACAAGCTGCCGATAACGCTGAACTTAAGGACGCCTGAAGGTGCCGAGATTTTTGCCGGACTGGTCAAACAATCCGATGTTCTGCTGGAGAATTTTCGCGCCGGAGTCCTTGACCGCCTGGGATTCCCTAACCAGCGACTTCTGGAGCTTAATCAGGGGCTGGTCATCGGCCGAATCTCGGGTTATGGGCAGACGGGGCCGTATGCTTCCAGGCCGGGCTTTGGCACCCTGGCGGAGGGCTTCAGCGGCCTCACTTTTTTAAACGCCCAGCCTGATGGCCCGCCTCTGAGCCCGCCGTTACCTCTGGCGGATATGGTGGCCGGACTGCACCTGGCCATAGCCACCATGGTGGCGCTGAGAAGCGCCAGGAGAGGGGAATACGGTGGCCAGGAGATTGACGTGTCCCTGTACGAACCCCTGCTCGGGCTGCTGGGCGCCACCTTCCTTGAATACTGGCTGAGCGGAGAAATTCCGCAACCTTTTGGCAGTGAAATGGGCTATGCCGCACCCCGCAACAATTACCGTACCAAAGACAACCACTGGCTGGCGCTTTCGGCCACGGCGCAGGTGCCGTTTGAAAGACTGATGGACGCCATAGGCAAACCTGAGTATAAGACTGACCCGCGCTTCAGCACCAATGAAGCCCGAATCCAGAAGGAAAGCCGGAAGGAACTCAACCGGGCAATCGCCAGCTGGTTTGCCGGCATGACCTTGACCGAAGCTCTGGAAGCCTGCGAAAAACACGAGATTACCGCCGGGATAATCGCCAGCATGCGCGACGTTGCTGAAAACCCCCATGTTCGGGAGAGGAAGACACTGCTTGATGTCAAAGACCCGGTCACGGGCAAGACCCTCAGGATGCCTAATGTGCCGATAAGGTTGCTGAACTCACCGGGTGAGATTAGATTCCCCGGATTACCCATGGGGGCGGCAAACGAAGTGGTTTACCAGGACCTGCTCGGCTATTCAGCGGAACAATTGCAGGAGTTAAGGCTCAAGAAGGTGATTTAGGAGGCGCAAGGAGAGCCCTGATGCTATTATTGCGGACGCTCTTATTTGTTCCCGGCAATCAGGCAAGGAGGCTGGAAAAAGCCCACCTGATACCCGCCGATGCCCTCATACTCGACCTTGAGGACTCGGTGCCGCCTTCAGAAAAGGACTCGGCCCGGAAAATGGTAGCTGCTTCCATTGATGAGCTTGCTGCCAGCGGCAAAGATATCTTTGTGCGCATCAACTCGCTGCCGACCCCTTACGCCGTATCAGACATAAAGGCCGTCGCCACCAAGAGCCTCAGGGGCATCTGTCTCCCCAAAAGTGAGACGGCAGATGACATACGCCGGGCAGATGCCCTGCTCGCCGACGCGGAGAAGAAGTCGTGCCTTGAAGCCGGTTCAATAAGCATCATGGCCCTCATTGAGACCTCAAAGGGTATCATAAACGCCTATGAAATCGTCAGTGCCTCTCCTCGCATTATCGGTGCCATCTTTGGCGCCGAGGACTTTGCTCTGGAGATGGGCATAAAGCGCACCAAGGAAGGCGCCGAAATCTATTATCCCCGGACAGTGGTCGCTGTTGCCTGCCATGCCGCCAACGTTCTGGCCATTGACAGCGTATATACGGACGTGCGCGACACGGACGGGCTGATAAGGGAAACGAGGGCGGTTGCCCAGCTGGGTTTCCAGGGCAAAGCGGTCATCCACCCGGACCAGGTCGGCCCGGTGAATCAGGTTTTCGTTCCCTCAGATGAAGAGATAGCCCAGGCACGCCGGGTGGTACATACTTTTGAGGCAGCGGTGGCGCAGGGCCAGGCTTCGGTTTCCCTTGACGGCAAGATGGTAGACGCCCCCGTGGCGGAAAGGGCCAGGAAAGTCCTGACCCTGGCTGATGCCATTGCAGAGAAAGGGAGGCAGGGAGGATAAAAGTCTTCCCGGTTTGCCCGATGGGCGAAAGGCACTAGGAGAGAGAAATGCCCTATACCGAGGAGTTGAAAAGTCTCATCAAGGCGGTGGAGAAGACCAGACCGGAAAGGCTGGCACGGAAAAAGAAGGGGCAGGAATTTCCCAGAATGTCCCTGGATGAGGCCGAGGCGATACTGAAGAAGTACCATCCCGATTATAAAGACGAAGGGCGGCGGGAGCTGAAGGTGGGGCCGAGCAAGGGCTACAAAATTGCCCACGAATTTGCC
>VGOH01000083.1 GCA_016875955.1 Chloroflexota bacterium | reverse complement strand
AATTATGGCGGAGATGGTGGCGGGCATTTTGACATCACATAGATTTGCCGGCCTTTTCCTCTCCGGAGGAGATATCGCGCTGGAAGTCTGCCGCCGGTTGCAGGCCTCCGCCATTCAGGTGAATGGTGAGGTTGAGCCCGGGGTACCGGCGGGCGAACTGATAGGCGGGCAGTTCCCGGGCATGAGGATTGTCACCAAGGCGGGGGGATTCGGGACGGAAGCGGCGATGGTGAAATCAATAGTATATCTGGAGAGAGGTAGCGTGACATGAGCGGGAAAGGTAAAGCGTTATTAGCCATAACCATGGGCGATGCCGCTGGCTCCGGACCTGAAATCATTACCAAGGCCCTGGCCGAGCCGGAGGTGAGGAAATTATGCCGACCGGTGGTGATTGGCGATGCGGCGGCGATGAAAGCGGCCTTCACCTTTACCAGAGCTCCCGGCCAGGTGAGGGCGATAGCTAAACTCGCCGATGCCAGGTTTCAGGACGGCATTATTGAGGTCATTGACCTGCACAATATCCAGCTGGATAAGCTGACCAGAGGGCGCGTTGACCCCATGGCCGGGAAGGCGGCCTATGAATATATCAAAATAGGGACGGAGATGGCACTGGCCGGGGAGGCTGACGCCATCGTCACCTCGGCGATAAATAAAGAGGCGTTGAACAAGGCGGGGTATCACTACGACGGGCATACCCAGCTGCTGGCTGAACTCTGCGGTGTCAAAGACGTCGCCATGATGCTGGTCACGGGCAAACTGCGCGTCAGCCATGTATCAACCCACGTCTCACTGAAGACGGCGATAGAAAGGGTACGGCCGCCCCGCATACTCACCGTTCTCAGGCTTACCAACGAGGCGGTGAAACAGATGGGCATTGCCGAGCCGAAGATTGCCGTCTCCGGCCTGAACCCCCATTCCGGCGAGGGCGGCCTCTTTGGCGACGAGGAGATAAAGTACATTGCGCCGGCTATTGAGGAGGCGAAGCAGCAGGGGTTGAACGTGGTCGGGCCGCTGCCGCCCGATTCCGTGTTCCTGCGCACCAACGAGGGGCAGTTTGACGCCGCCATCGCCATGTACCACGACCAGGGGCACATTGCGGTGAAGATGCTCGGCATCACCTTCGGCGTCAATGTTACGCTGGGGCTGCCCATTATCCGGACATCGGTGGACCACGGCACCAACTTCGGCAAGGCGGGCAAAGGCACCGCCGACCCCACCAGCCTCATAGAGGCCATCAAGCTGGCCAGCGTGATGGTGCAGAACCGGAAGCGCGTTGCTTAAAAGATAACAGGGCAAAAATGATGGACAGAGACAATCCGCTGATTGCGGTAACCCCTGGCGATATTACTGGAATCGGGCCAGAGATACTGGTCAAGGTTATCACCGAAGGCCCGCCTGAAAACTGTCGCCTGCTGGTGGTGGGCGATGCCGGCGTCCTGCGCGCCAGTTTCGCGGCGCTGGGGAAAAAATTTGACCTGCCGGTTTTCCAGAAGATAGAAGCGGCGGCAGCGAGCGGCGCCCGGGTTATGATGCTGGATTTAGCTCAGGGTGGCAGGGAGTTGCTGGCACTGGCGCGCCCGCACCCCGAAGCCGGACGGATGGCTGCCGAGGCCCTGGTTCAGTCGGCAAAATGGGCGAGGGAAGGCAAGGTGGACGCGGTGGTCTTCGGGCCTCTGGTCAAGGAAACTCTCTATCTGGGCCGGAAAAAGTATAACGACGAAACAGAGATGATGCGCGAGCAACTGGCAGCGCCGCTGATGAAATCCATAGCCAAAATCGGCGGTATCTTTCGGGTTACCATCGCCGAACATGTCCCGCTGCAGAGGATACCGGAATTCATCACCCGGGAGAATGTCCTGGAGGCGATTGAGATATTGCGGGAAGCCCTGACGATGTACGGTGTCAAATCGCCGCGCATCGCCGTGGCCGCCCTCAACCCCCATGCCGGTGAAGGCGGACTGGTGGGCCGGGAAGAGATAGACCACATCGCCCCGGCCATTGGCGAGGCCAAGAAAAAAGGCATTGATGTCTATGGGCCGGTACCGGCCGATACCGTTTACGTGCGCGCTTTCCAAGGGCAGTTCGACGGCGTGGTCAACATGTACCATGACCAGGCGAACATCGCCATGAAAATGGCCGGTTTCGGCGAGATTGTGATTATCTTCGCCCGCTCTCCGGTCATTATCACCACGCCCAGCCACGGCCCCGCCTATGGCAAGGCGGGCAAAGGCACCGCCGACCCCGGCAACCTGAGAGCGACGATAGAGGTGGCGGCGTCTCTGGCGCGGCACCGGCCAGTGAGGTAATTATAAATCCCCTGCGGGTTAGCCTTACCGCTTTTCAATGACCTCGTAAAGCACGCCATCCGGACATTTGATAAAGGCGGCTCTGACCCCTGGTCCAGCTGGGAATGGCGAGGTGACGATTTCAACTTTGTTGGCCTTCATCTTGGCGATGAATTTATCCATGTCGTCCACCTCAAGGCCAAGGTGGTGTAAGCCGTAGCGAAGCCCTTTCCAGTCTTTATCGGCGCCGGTAGCGCCGGAGATTCTAAGCGGTATGCCTCCGAGGTCTACATCAACCATTCGGCGGCCAGCGCTCTGTATCTCCTTGGTAATCTTCGCTCCCATCACTTTGGTATAGAACTCAATGATTTTATCGGGTTCGGGGGTGGTGACGTGAGTGTGGTCATGCTTGTATGTTGCCATAGTTATGCCTCCTTTCTGCTTGACTTATTGTAGGGACGCGCTGGAAGTCTGTCAAGGGCTGATAGAAAAGGTTTCATTTGCTTTCGGCAGCTCCCGTGATACTCACCCCCTTGCTCCCCCTCTCAAACAGGTTTGTCTTTGGTGCTCCATTTCAATAATGTTTGAGAGTGGGAGAGATTTTTGAGAGGGGTTTTATAATAAAATCCCTCTTAGTCCCCCTTTTCCAAAGGGGGAAACCGGGCAGAAGCGTTCTTACGTATGCGGGGGAACTTGAGGGGGCGCCAGCCCCCTCATCCTTTTCCTTCCCCTTCCCTTTGGTAAAGGGAAGGGGATACAGGGGTTAGGATTTCCTACCCCCGAGGGTGGTAGGGTAACAAAAGATAACGGAGAAAGGCTGGAGAGGGGGAGAGGTGAGGTAAGCACATAACCACCAAAGGCAAATAAAAGCTCAAGGCTGCTAAAAGTGATTACGCGTATGGCGCGGGTTTGAAATTCAAGATTGGATAATAGTAATATTAATAGCGTTGCTCGGGAGAGAAACGATTCCGCCATGACAGACTGGCAGGTAACGGCAACAACTATCTACTGTGAAGATATTGACGATGAGGTAACCGTCATCGTGCAGCGGGACGGCGCAGTGCGCTGCACCGGATTTGACCGGTGCCGCAATGCCGGAAGGGACACGGCTGCCCTGCTGAAACAGAAAAGTCGGCGACTGGGCAGGCAGTTGCAATGCACCGGCCTTGAGTGTCCTTGCGTGGTGCAATACCGGGAGCGGCTGTTTGCCGAGGAAGCAAAAACGGCGAAAAAGGCTGATTTTTGACAGGAAAATGGCCCGGGAAAGAAGCGAAAACAACGTCAAGATAAAAATTGATAACCTCTCCCTTTCTTTCGGCGGCGTCAAGGCGCTGGTAGATGTGAGCCTTGAGGTGCGGGAGAATGAGATTCTGGCCATCATCGGCCCCAACGGTGCCGGCAAGACCTGTCTGCTGAACTGCATCAATGGCTTCTACAAGCCGCAGAAGGGGGAGATTTATTTTGAGGGGCGGCGCATAACTCGCGTCCGGCCGGACCGGGCGGCAAAGCTGGGCCTGGCGCGCACCTTTCAGAATATTGAGCTCTACACCGGCCTGAGCACTCTGGACAATATCATGGCGGCGCGGCACGTGCTGATGAAGCAGAACTTCCTCAGTAGCGCTCTATATTTCGGGCCAGCCCATAAAGAAGAAATAAAGCATCGGCAGACGGTGGAAGATATCATTGATTTCCTGGAAATCGAGCCGATACGCAAAAAAGTGGTGGGCATGCTGCCTTACGGTATGCGCAAGCGCGTTGAACTGGGGCGGGCGCTGGCTATTGAACCTAAGGTGCTGCTGCTTGACGAGCCAATGGCGGGCATGAACCTGGAGGAGAAGGAAGACATCGCCCGCTTCATCATCGACATTTTTGAGGGGCAGGGAAAGACGTACCGCGATTCACCGGTGCTCCGCGACGGCGTCAACTGCATAGTGCTGGTGGAGCACGACATGGGAGTGGTCATGGACCTGGCGGACCGGATTGTGGTGCTTGACTTCGGGCGGAAAATCGCCGAAGGCACCCCTGAAGAAATAAGGACCAATCCTGAAGTTATTGCGGCATACCTCGGCGAGGAAGAACGCTGACCGGCAGGCTGTTTTACTCCCAGGTTCTTTGGTCAACGATTTTCGGCTGTCCTTCAGTTATCGTTCCCGCTGACACGAAGTCAATGCTGTCCGGTCTTATCCGGCAGACATTCTGGAAGTGCTGACTTAACTCATCAGACAGCTTCTGCTTTGCCTCGCCGACCAGCTCATGCTTGAGCTCAAGTTTGAGGTTCATCTCATCGCACTGCCCGCGGCGGGACACCGCGATTTGAAATCGGGCCACCGGCTCAAAGCTGAGGCAGACCTGTTCCGCCTGGCGGGCGATAACAAACATACCTCTGACTTTAACGGCATCGCCGGTGCGACCCAGGATGCCCGTCAGCCGGTTGGCAGTGCGCCCGCAGGGGCATGGCTCTGAAATATATGAAGACAGGTCGCCGGTGCCGAAGCGGACCAGGCCCCAGTTCCGGTTGTGCAGCGGCGTCACCACGACTTCACCGATTTCTCCCGGACCGAGTTGCCTTCCGGTCTCCGGGTCAATGATTTCTATGATGTACTCGTCCATGAAGTGCATCCCCAATTTCTGGCGGCATTCGTAGGCGAGGGCACCACCCGGCTCGGTAACGGCATAGGCCTGATAGGTATCTATCTTATAGTTGCTCTCAAAAGTCTGGCGCAGCGACGGGGACAGCATCTCGCCGGTGAACCAGGCACGTTTCAGGCAGAGGTCTTTTTTGACAGCAAAGCCCATTTCCGCCGCCCGCTTGAGGACGGTCATCAGGAAGCTGGGCGTGCCCACGAAGCCCGTGGCTTTCAGATGATATATGGTCTGGACCTGGATGTCGGTGTTGCCGGTGCCAGTGGGCACCGCGGTAGCGCCGCAGTCCCGGATGGCTTCCTGAAAGAGAATGCCGGCGGGGGACAGATGATAGGTAAACGTATTCACCACCACATCGCCTTTCCTGAAACCGGCAGCCCAGAACGCCTTGGCAAACCATTTGATGCCGGCGTGCTGGATGGGCTCATAGACAGGGCCTGGGGAGATAAAGACGCGGTCGATGTCTTCCAGGGGAATGGCGGAATAGCCGCCGTAAGGCGGGTGAGCTTTCTGCCGCTCAATGAGGTCGGTCTTTCTGGTGATGGGGAGTCTTTGTAAGTCTTTTACCGTTCGTATGTCTTTCGGGCTGACGTCGGCGCGGTCAAAAAGTTCTTTCACCGCTGGGGCGTGGCGAAAGGCGTGGTCAATCGCCTGCGAGAGCTTTTCTCGCTGGTATTTCTCCCGCGCCGCCGGCGACATCGTTTCCATGTCGTCAAAGAACTCGTCGGGTCGTTTTTTCACAGCCATCGCTTGCGCCTCTTGTAGTGTTTTACCTCGCGGTAGCTCTTCTTGGCACCCATGGCGGAAAGTCCCA
>VGOH01000082.1 GCA_016875955.1 Chloroflexota bacterium | reverse complement strand
GCTGCGGGTCGGCGTCACCCTCGCTGGCGGTGTACCAGAAGAGGGGCACGTTCCAGGCGGCCAGGTTGGCCAGGGCCGTAGATTTGCCGTAGCCCGTACTGGCCTGCACGATGGTCAGGCGATGGTCGAAGGCCTGGCGCAGCAGGGCGTCCACGCGCGGCCGCACCAGGGTGTGGCGCGGCGGGCGTGGCGGATGCAGTTTGGTGCGCAGGATGGCTTCTTCGTGCAGCATGGGGCAATTTTCAGCGTTGAGGACTGCGGAGGCCCGAACTTGTTCGGGCTAGGTTCAAGCTAGGACACAGAAAGCACAGAGGTTTTCCTGCAGGCATTATACAGCGTTCCCTGCTTTTTGGCAATGCCCGAACGCAGGTCACGGCTTCGGGGATAGTAGACGCGTTGCCGCCTAGCGCTGGCGGGGAGGCAGCCACCGAAAGACACAGAAATGCACAGAAAAACCACCTAAACCGGCACGCGCCCCCGGTTCTGTGTCCTTCGGTGTATTTCTGTGGCCACGGGTCTGGCCCTGGCCTCTCCGGCCCTCTTCCTCTTGCCAGGCGGTATAAAAGGTGATATAATCCTCTGGTAGAGAAAACCTCTCCGGTTCCCTGTCGCCCCCAGGAAGGCCGGCCGACATCTACCACCAGAGCCGCCCTTTCTGCAAGAGGCAGGAGGGCGGCTTTTTGCTTGGTCGGCGGAAAGATTGCGATGGGGATCTACTGCAAGTAGACTCTGCTGGAGGCCGACTGCTCAGTACCGAATTGGAACCGCGCTGGTGAGTGAGGAGTTGACGCGAAGCATGGTTGGTGGTACAATTGTGCACAGAGGATTTCCTGGGAGAACAAGACTGTGAACATTCCAGTACATCAGTTCGCGCAAATTGTGACTGAAAGCCCAGTCGAAGTGTTCCTGCGAAAGCTGTTCATCAGCAAGCCAAGCCTTGACATGTTGGTCATCGTCTCGCCCTTCATTGGCAGTCTTGCGGGGACACGGTTCGAGTTGCGCGAGTTGTGCGAGCGCCTTAGTCGGACCAACACCCCTGTCTATGTGCTCACCCGCGAACCAGTGGAAGTTTACCACCGCGAAGGAGTAGACGTTCTGCTCCAGTATGATAACGTGGAGGTGCGTTACAACCCAGCAATTCACGCCAAGCTTTACGTATGCTGGACCCGAGATAGAGCTGAGGCATTTGCACTATTCGGATCTGGCAATCTGACCTATCCTGGCGTGAAGGGCAACATCGAACTAGGGATGATGGTCTTTGGCAAGGGACCAGGCCGTGATCTGATCAGTCGCCTGTACAAGTGGGGTCTTGAGCTGCGCACTCTGGCCGGTACTAAGGTGGCCAAATCTAGAAAACTAGTAAGGAGGATATGATGGAATTCCGAGAATGGTTCTGTCTGCGTAATCGGGCCAATTTCACGATTGACCCCAAGGTCAGCCCTGAGGACGCCCGCTTCTACTTCGGGCGTGACGATATCAAGGCCAAGGTCTTGAAGCAGATGCGCCGTTCCTTCGTGGCCCCGGGCACGCCAAAGATAATGATCTGGGGACCCTTTGGCTCAGGCAAGACCCAGACTCTATTTTATCTGGAATGGGCACTGCACCACGACCGCCCCGCGTCTTTGCACTTGCAGCCGCATACGGTGCACCTGGACATTGAGGTGCAGAGCAAATCGGATGTCTCGGCGCTCCACATGCAACTCTTGGAGACTCTGGGAAAGGAGACGGTGAGCAATTGGGTGCGCGAGCTGTTCAAGCAGGTGCAAGACCTGAAGGTCACTCTCAATGAACTAACGGCGGATCCTAATGTAGCTACGAGTTTGGAGCACTTGCGCACCTTTGGTGACACCAACCTCACCGCCTGGCGGTGGCTGACTGGCCAAACGCTTTCTACCAAAGAACTGGAGAACCTGGGCGTGACACGCAACCTGGGCCAAGTGGGAGCGGGCGATATGGCGGTAGCTTTGATGGCCATCGGTCAGTTGGCGGAACGCAACAAGGAGAAGCTGATCTTTCTACTTGACGAAATGGAAGCACTAGGGAACGTCCGCACTGGTGACGCCTCGGAGTCCATTCACCAATACTTCCGCCGGCTCTCAGATTCAGCTAATTCCACCGTGGGCTTCATTGTTGGCTTCATGGCGAACACGCTAAGCGAAGGGCCACGCATCCTGACCCGCCCAGATATCGAGAACCGTATCGGGAGGCACAGCTACATCGAGGTGGGACATCTGCCGGCGGTTTCTGACGTCAAGCGGTTCATGGAGGAGTTGTTGGTGCACCTAGTCGATACGGACAAGGCCAACGACAGAATCCAGGCTCAGGCCCTGGGAGTGACAGTGCAGACCTATCCCTTTGCGCCGAGCGCCTTTGAGATGTTGGCCGATTACGCCTCCCAGGATCCCTTCAAGGCGTTGCCCCGTAACATCATCAACGCCATCAATGAGTGCGCCATCCAGGCCTGGGATGAGGAAAAGCCCCTGGTAGACGACCAGATCGTTAACGACGTGGCACCACTGGTCTTTGAGTAACTTGCGGGAGCTATAGGTGAAGAAGTTCACGGTAAAACCGCGTCTGTCGCGCAGTCAACAGGTGGTGGGCGCCCCAGGTGAGGTGTCGGAAGCCTGGGTCTACCTGGGCCGGCTTGCTGAAGCGGGCCCACTCACGCCCGTTCACTATGACCTGGCCCAGGCTCATGTGATGGCCGTCTTTGGCAAGCGGGGTTCGGGCAAGTCCTATACATTGGGCAGTTTCCTGGAAGGCCTGTGCACCCGGCAGCAGGAGACCAGCATCGGCCAGAACCCGCGTCTGTGGGGGGTGCTCCTGTTTGACACCCTGGGTATCTTTCAGTGGACGGACATCCCGGTGTCAGAGGATGCGCCACAGGAGATCGTGCGCCAGCAGTTCACCGTGCGGCGCGGCTGGGACGTCAGAACTGAGGAGTTGGACGTTCAGGTGTGGATCCCACAGGGCACCCGCACGGCCCATACCCCGGCCAGCCACCGCGAATTTGCCATCCGTTCATCTGACTTTAGCGCCGCCGACTGGGGCTACCTGTTAGGTCTGGATATCTACCAGGATCGCATGGGCCAATTGCTCAACGATGCGTATGTGAAAGTGACACTGGAAGGTTGGGAAGACGGCACGCGTCAGCATCAGGCCCAGGAAGCCTACAGCCTGGACGATTTACTGGCTTGCATCAAATTCGACACGGAACTTCAAGCCAGCTATCAAGCTGAGACCCGCCGTGCAGTTTTGCAACAACTAACCACTTTCAAACGTAATCCTCTCTTCCATGATCAGGGGACTCCGCTGACTGATTTCCTGCAACCTGGCCTACTTAGCGTTATGGTAATGAACCGCATGTCTGATGAACTGCGGCTGGTGGTGATCTGCACCCTGATCCGCCGCATCATCGCTGCTCGTATAGAGGCTTCGGAAGACGAGAAGCATCTCAAGATCCGGCCCGACCTGAGCGATGAGGAATGGAGACGCATCCAGGCCGAATTGGCAGCGAGCATCCCCCCATCCTGGGTGGTCATTGACGAGGCCCAGAACGCCTTGCCGGCGGAGCGGCGCACCACGGCCACCGATATGCTGATCAAGTTCGTGCGCGAGGGGCGCAACTATGGCCTCTCGTTCATGGTCGCCACCCAACAACCAACGGCTCTCGACCAGCGCATTCTCTCCCAGGTGGACACCCTCATCACTCACCGTCTTACGGTGCAGACCGACATTGACTATGTGCGGCGTAACCTGAAATCGAACCTGCCCGACGAGGTTGTTTACGCCAATAACAAACTCTCCTTTGAAGAATTAATGCGCTCCCTGGACGTGGGGCAGGCGTTGGTATCGAATACGGAGGCAGATCGGTCCTTCATCCTCGACGTTCGCCCCCGCGTGAGCGTGCACGGAGGTTTCTAGCGATGACCTATTTCAGAGTATTAGATAGCGCCAAGCGACCGATGCAGCGATTGGGGTATCTCAAACACTTGATGAATCGCTGCGCAGCTCTAGAAACATCAAACATAGAGACGCTTGGCCGAGATCTGGCAGAAACCGCTACTAGGCAGGTACGAACTTTTCTGACACCAGAATTGACCAAATATGCACGGCACCGCTTGACTGATGGTACGTATCGGACCCTGCGGGAACAGGTGGCTGCCTGGGAGCGGGGGGAGGCAAAAGGGCAGGTCTTTATAGAAATACAAGACGTGTACTTGTCTGACTTTCAACTACCCTCGCGTACGGGAAAACTGGTGTCTGAAGATTGGCGGAAATATCCGTATCTGGGTGTTCATCTAGGATTGATCCGCGCCGGCACTTGGTCGCCATTCGAGCGCGGCATGGCCCTGCTACGTCTCACGCCGAAAGCCGAACTGGATGCCTTCCGAGAGCATAACCCGGCGGCAAACCCCCTATACCTGTCCCCTGGACAACGGATACTGTTGCTTTACTGCCTGCTGGAGAACGACGGAGATGTTCTGAAGCAACTCTACACACACCTGATAGAACGCCAGTCTTTTTCTGACCGCGATGCCGGCGATTTGCTGCCAGGGATTTTCCGGGCCATCGGTCAGCAGTTTTGGAACCGTAGTCTGCCCATTGAGGAACGTGATAAACTGGAACGCTTGCGCAAGATCGCGGAGAGCATCGAACAGTGGCATGGTCGTTCCTACTCCGGTGGAGGGGCTCGCGAAGAAGCAATCAAGGTGCGAGTTGAGCCTTTCGCCGACATCGGTTTCCTGCTCAAGGACGACCCTTACCGCTATGAGTACCGCCTGGCTCCAGAAGGGCAAGCCTTCTTCGCGACCCTGGGGCCTGCCGCTGACATCGGACCCTTCCTCGACACCACCTTCTTTCAGACCTGGGCCACTACCTTTTGCCCGGCCGACGCCCGCCCGGCCAGCAACGGCGAGATGAGAGCTGCTTTGGTGCGAGCCTGGAATGATCTCAAGAGCCCCTTGGGGTATGCGCCCATAGTGGACATAGCCCTCTTGGGAGGCATCTATGCCTTTACCGACCTGGAGGTCTATTTCGAGATTGCCACGGTTCGCCAATTCCTACGCGATTGGCAAAAAGAATCACCCACCACTGTCCGCTTCGGTGTGGACCGGATGGGGAACATGGCGCATGTGCGGTTGTTTGACGTGCCCGCACAAGGTTGAATGATGAGCAGATCTCCTGATTCAAATGTTGAGCCCCGATTGGATGAGGTCTTCACTATCCTGCAAACCACCCTGCCTACCGGTCCCTTCACCGTCGCCGACACATTTGCCGTGCCAGCCGCACCCGGCGTGCCGGCTCCCATCCGCGGGCTAGTGGTCGCAGCAGGTGGGAACCCCTTGGCCGTTATCGGCCTGGTGTCACCCATTGTGGCTGCTGATGCCTCACCTTTGTTGGAGTTCCTAGCTCTGAAAGCCCGTGCCCAACGCGCTTCTTATCTTGTGGCTTGGAACTTGCGTGATGTTACCTTGCGTGAGACGCCTAAAAAGGGCGTGCCTGCCGTGTCGGCCGAGCCTCTGCGACGTTATCCCACCCTGTTTGAAATTAGTGCCAGCACCACAAGCCCTTTAACTGCGCTGGTGTGCATTGCCGTGCAGTACCGGGCTGAGGAGATCCTCCGCGACCTAGCGACTCTGCACCGCGAGGGCCGCCTGGACCTGGTCATCCCTGACGCCACCTTCTTCACCCAACGCTTGACGCGTGCCGTAGAGATTCTCAAGCCGCACCTCAAGGAAGCCCTAGGCTTTGAGTTGCGCC
>VGOH01000081.1 GCA_016875955.1 Chloroflexota bacterium | reverse complement strand
GGCGACCCCCGCGCCAGCTATGCGCTCTACGACAGCGATACCAAAATGTTAAGATTATATCGCGTGACTTACGACATTGCCGCCGTACAGGACAGAATGATGGCGAAAGGCCTGCCCATACGGCTGTCGGTACGATTACAATACGGTATGTAAGGAGAAGCAAATGACAATAACCGAGCAGGTAGCCAGATATGCGGTAGACGCAAACTTCAATGACATTCCACAGAAGACGGTGCAGTACGCCAAACAGCTAGCGCTGAGCAACCTGGGCTCAATGATATGGGGCTCAACGCTGGCCGCAGGACGCATTGTCACCAGGTTTGTCCGGGATATCGGCGGCACGCCCGAGGCCGGGGTAATTGGCGGCGGCTTCAAAACCTCGCTGCCCAACGCGGCGCTGGCCAACGGCAATTTTGCCCACTCCTCGGAGTGGGAGGGTGACAGCCGGCCGGAGATGGTCGGTGTGATGACCGTTTTCCCGGTCGTCTTTCCGGTCGCCGAGAAGACCGGTGCTTCTGGCAAGGAAGTGCTGGCGGCAGCTATTATCGCCCACGAAATACAGTCGCGCATCGGCCTCGCCTGTTTGCCCGCCACCGGCCGGGGCTTCTTCGCCGTGCCGGTCTTCGGCAACTTCGGCGCCACCGTGGCTACGGCCAGGCTTTTGAAATTGAACGAGGCACAGATATGTAACGCCTTTGGGCTGGTCGCCTCACAGGCAGCGGGCACGCTGAGGCACCACTCCACCATGACCCACTTCGTTGAGACCGGATTTGCCTGCCGCAATGGCGTCACCGCCGCCCTGCTGGCCAAAGAAGGTATCAACGCCGGTGCCAACATCCTTGAGGATTCCGCCATGGGCCTTGGCTTTGGCAGCGCCGTGGCCGGCAAGGGGGATTACGTCATGGAAAAAGTGACCGCCGGCCTGGGCAAGGAGTTCCGCTTCAACCTTCTGGATACCAAGAACTTCCCCTGCCACTCCCTCCAGCAGCGTCCCCTTGAGGCGGCGCTACATCTTGTTAACCAGTACAAAATCACCTATGACGACGTGGCCCGCGTTGAGGTTGAGATGAGCCCGGCTTCCGTGCATGAACTTGATTTGCTAGAACCTCCGGACGGCGAGCACACCAGAGTCAGCCTGCAGCACGGCATCGCCGGTGTCCTGCTGGAAAGGCAGGCCGACCGCACCATCTTCACCGAAGAGAAGCGAGTCAATCCCAGATATAAAGAGGCTCGCCAGAAAGTCAAACTCATCCCCCGGCCGGACTGGAAAACCCCGTGGCCCGAAGGCTTTGATATCGTGACCATCAAGCTGAAGAATGGCCGGGAACACAGCGTCAAATGGGAAGCGTGGCGCGGCTATCACGGGACGCCCATGACCACAGATGAGCTGATGGCCAAGTACAAAGACGCCACCAGCGATGTGCTCTCGCCGGCACGGGCCGACCGCTCTATAGAGCTGGTGCTCAACCTGGAAAAACTGAAGGACATATCCGAACTGGCCGAGATAATCACCTTTCCGAAATAGGCACCACCAGTCATTATTTGTAGTTCTGTTAGCCTCTGGTTGTCACGTGCTTACCTCACCCCTGACCCCCCTCCAGCCTTTCCCCGTTATCTTTTGCCACCCTATCACACTCGGGGGTAGGAAATCCTAACCCCTGTATCCCCTTCCCTTTACCAAAGGGAAGGGGCGAAAAAGGATGAGGGGGCTGGCGCCCCCTCAAGCTCCCCCCGCATACGTAATAGTGCCTCTGCCCGGTTTCCTCCTTTGGGAAAGGGGGACTAAGGGGGATTTTATTATGAACCCCCTCTCCAAATTTTTTCCCCCTCTTAAACATTATTAAAAATGGAGCACAAAGGACAAACCTGTTTGAGAAGGGATAAAGGGGGGTGAGCAAAAAACAACCAGATTCAAATAGTACCCCCCCCTGTCTTGACAAAGCGGCACAGGCGGTTTAGCATTTTGGTGAGGTCGTGCTAGACGGGGAGCCAGCGGTGCCCTGAACCTGCAATCCGCTATAGCAGGGTTTAATTCCGGCTTGAGGCTCTTGTCTGGTAGGACTACTCTGGTCAAGCGGTGTTGAAGGCCGGGTCTTGCGCGGCGGAAGGCTATGAACCCCGTCAGGTCCGAAAGGAAGCAGCGGTAAATGGTATTTTCCGGGTGCCGCAGGGTTGCCTGGCTGGAGCTAGCTGGCCCGGGCAAGCTATTGGGCAGGGTCGAGGGCAGGTGCACGGCCTCACTACTTTGAGCAGTGGTCTGCAGGCGGGTGTCATTTGAAAGAAACATCGCTGTTAGCAGAAACCAGGCGGCGGCTGCGCCAGCTTGATTTGAGGGCGAGAAAGAGGTTGGGGCAGCGCTTCCTCGTGGACCGCCAAGTGCTCCAGCAGATATTGACCGCTGCCGAACTGGCCGCCGACGACACCGTTCTGGAAATCGGCCCGGGGCTGGGAGTCCTGACCGGAGAACTGGCCAAGAAAGCCGGGCGGGTCATTGCCGTTGAGCTTGACGACAGGCTGGCCAGCCTGCTGAAACAGGAAATGGCTGCTTTGCCCAATGTCACCATTATCAATGACGACATTTTGAAAATTGACCCGGCCGATGTGGTGCCGAAAACGGATAAGTACAAGGTGGTGGCTAATCTCCCCTACTATATCACCTCGCCGGTCCTGCGCCACTTTCTGGAAGCCACGAAAAAGCCGCATTTAATGGTGGTGATGGTGCAGAAAGAGGTGGCGGAAGCCATTGCCGCCGGGCCGGGAAAGAGGAGCCTGCTCAGCATCAGCGTGCAGTTTTACGGTCGCCCCGCCATCATCAGCCAGGTGCCGGCGAGCGCCTTTTACCCAGCCCCGGAGGTGGACTCCGCCATACTGCGCATTGAGCTTTACCCCGAACCAGCGGTGGCAGTTGATAACGTTCAGGGCTTTTTTGCCACGGTCCGGGCTGGTTTTGTAAACCCACGCAAGCAGCTCATCAACTCTCTGACGCAGGGACTGGGGCTGCCCAAGGCTGATATTACTAACCTGCTGGTTGAAGCTGACATAGCACCACAGCGCCGCGCCGAGACCCTGACCCTTGAGGAATGGGCACAACTGTATCAGGTATATTCAAAATGGAAGAAGGCAGCATGATGATTATGGAGGCACCGGCCAAGCTGAACCTGACCCTTGAGGTGCTCTCCAAGCGACCTGACGGCTACCACGAAATCAGGAGCGTCATCCAGGCCATCAGCCTCTGCGACCGCCTCACCTTCCGGGCTGGCCGGTCGGTGGAGATTAAGTCAGCCTCTCCGGATTGGTCGGTGGAGAAAAGCCTGGTCTCAAAGGCCGTCAACCTGATGCGAGATACTTCAGGCATCAAGCGGGGAATAGCCATTGAGATTGAGAACCATATTCCGCTGATTTCAGGGCTGGGCGGTGCCAGCAGCGCCGCGGCGGCCACCCTGCGCGGACTGAATGCCGTCTGGGGACTTAAGCTATCGGCAGAAAAGCTGCTTGAGCTGGCGGCGCAACTCGGCTCGGATGTCTCCTTTTTCCTTTGCGGGGGCACGGCATTGGTACAGGGAAGAGGCGAGGTGGTATCAGCACTCCCCGATTTCCCCCACCACTGGGCCGTTCTGGTCATGCCCGATGTGCCCCGCCTCCCCGGCAAGACAGCCGCGCTCTACGCCAGCCTGAACGCCAGCCACTTCACCGATGGACAGATAACAGAGCGCATGGTCAAAGCACTTAAAGAAGGCGGAGAGCCGTCAGCACTTTTTAACACTTTTGAGAATGTCGCCTTCGCCGGCGGTTCCAAGCTCAAGGTCTACCGCGACCATATCAGGAAGATGGGTGCGCCCCACGTCCACCTGGCCGGCTCCGGCCCGGCCCTCTTCACGCTTTTAAAAGATAAAATTCAGGCCGAGGAACTATATACACGGTGCCAGCAGCAGAATATGGAGACATATCTGGCGGAGACGCTGGCCCAAAATACTAATCCAGCTTAACCTCACGAATGAGGTCCTGAAAGCTGATAATCATCCGACGTATTTGGCGTGGATTCGAATCCTTTAGCTTTTTTAAATCAGCTTCCCGCAATTCTGCAGCCTCCCGATTGGGCAAGACCTCAAAGTACTGTAACTTAGGATTGCGTCCAGCGGTAGAGGACGTTTTTTTATCTCTGTGTTCAGACAGTCTTTCACGGAGTTCTCTGGTGTGTCCAATGTAGAAATCACCACTGTCTAATTTAAGTATGTATACAAAAAATCTGTTAACTCCCTCATCACCCTTTGTCCATGCATCAGAATGTTCCACCCCATAATGCCGATTTAAGGTGGGAATTACAGTAGATGGTTTCCATGAAGCAACTGGACGTTGATAATAACAATCTAGGCATAGTTCATACATTGCATCTTTAAATCGTCCGCAGCTTGGACACTGGTCAATAAGGCCGTACTCCCAGTCTTCGTAATGTTCGGCACAAAGGAAATGGTTGTCTCGGATGTGCCTGTCACATTCCCAATACCCACAGATATTTACGCCTTTTCTTCTCATTATAGCTATAGTATATCCCAGCAATAAGCGCCGGAACAACCTCTCAATCAAACTCTCCTTTTAGACTCAATCCCCCACCGGATAGACGTAGGCTGATGTCGTGTTATACGGCTCCGGGCACCAGCCGATTGACCGCTTCCCTGCGGTGTCCAGATACCAGTAGCGCCGGCCCTCATATATCCAGGAGTTGCCATACATCGTGTATCCCGGGGGCATGTTGATTCCCAGCCCGATATGGTCGAACTCCTCAAAGAGCAGCAGCGCCACGTCGTAGCCCATCTCATCCAGGATAGCCGCCAGCAGGATGGCGGTATCCTCGCAGTCGCCCTCACGGTCAACGAGCGTCTCCACCGGATAGCGGGGGTATTCGTCTGCGGCCTCGGTAACGTTGTCCCCGATGTAGGTGAAGCTCTGCATAAAGGCCAGCGACAGCTCAGCTTTTCTCACTTCGTCAAGGTCTTCAAGCGTGGCCGCTCCATCAAGATAAGCCGCCACCGCGGCGATGATATCGTCATCACCGCTGTCAGACGCCATGGCAGCGTATTCCGCGAAAAAATAGTAGGGATGACCGTTATTGTAGTTCAACCAGGAAGGCCGCGCCTTTTCCCGGTAATAAAGGTATTTCGGCAGAGGTAGGGAAAGGCTCAGGTTATGCTCGCTGTCCCGATATTTAAACTGTTGGTGCACGGTCAGCATAGTTTTGGCTAATTTTTGCACCTGCATCTGGCCTGATAGCGCCCAGCCGAAAAGCATCAGCACCAATACCAGCAGCCCAAGCAGAATTAAAGATGATTTCTTTTTCGCCATTGCCTATACGTCTTTCCCCGCCAGCCAGCCCCTGACTAAAGCTTCCTCATCACGTCTGATTTTCGCCCTTCCTTCCAGTCTGGCTTCAAGGAGTTTATCAAGGAATCCTCTGATTTGCGGCCCCTGCGCCACCCCCAGCTTTTTCAAATCCTCGCCGCTGAGGGCGGGTTTGATAAACCTCAACTTATTAATGAATTCGGCAAGTCGCTGACCTGCCCCGGGCACTTCAGCCGCGATTATGTTGGCGATAATGGCTTCTAGGGCACAGTTGCTCAGCAGCTTATGAATCTGGCTGGCGGTTATCTCCGGAGATGCCAGCTGTCCCAGTTTATCTTTTATCGCCGCCGTATCACGCAGTATCCGAACGGACGACTTGCGCAGCCGCAGGTATGCAGAAATCTCTTCGGCTTCTTCGGGTTTCATGCGGTAAACGAGCAGGGTGAAATAGAGACCAAACGAGGGCACATCGG
>VGOH01000080.1 GCA_016875955.1 Chloroflexota bacterium | reverse complement strand
AAAACGAGGTTGTCCTTGACTCTAAACAAAAGGCAGCCTAATCTTTATCAACCTTTAACCGCCATCCTCAAACTTTCAACTGAGTTTGGGACAGGCTCTTTGCAATTTCATCCAATATATAATTATCTGGTGCAATTGTCTTTTCAGTAGCCAACAAATCAAGAGAGGTAATTTCATAACCTGCTTCTGCCTTTGCATTTACATCAGCCCCTTTGTCTAATAACGAAATTATAGATGATATTTGAATATCATTATTACTTACAGCTTCATGCAATGGAGTATATCCACGGTCATCACTAACGCAAACATCCGCTCCATACGACAATAGCAATGAAGCAGCCTTATGTTTTCCCCAACATAATGCGAGATGAAGGGGCGTGAGCTTGTTGTCCTTTTTTTCGTTTAACCTTTCAGGATAACCTCTTAAAATCATATTTATTGTATCAAGATCCTCTTCATATATTGCATCGTATAAGTCAATCATGTTTTCTCCATGATTTGAAAATCGCATATGCTTCATTCTTAATGGAAAATTCTCTGATATTCCGACTTTATTTCGATTATTGTTGATGCATTATAGCACGAATTCACAAAGTTTTGAAATCCATTGATGCCCACCAAAAAAGAGAGAACTTCTTGGAAGTGATTGATTCAGGGTCTGGTGGAGAAAAGTGGTCCATTTATTCAAAGAACATGATTTTCAGCGTCTTTTTTTCATGATGGGTTTTTCGTCCAAGCCATCCAGGACCTCTAGCAAACGGCGTTTGCGGGCGTGCGTTTCCCTCAGGCTCCCCAGGTAATGATCCCATTCCGCTTGGTTATTTTGTTTGGACATGACCAACCCTGCTTTACGGAGGTATGTAGCCGCTTCTTGGTAGGCTTTGGGTTGGACCTGGGCGATCAGTCGTTCCGCCTTATTCTTCCAGATGGCCACCGCCCGCTGCGGCGCCTGGACTTGAACCGCGTCGGCGATGGCGTCTTCATCTAGCCAGGGGCATCCAAAGCGACCTTGGGGGCGCTGATCGTACCATTTCAGCACCTGGTCGGGCTTTTTCTCCAGAATCGCAATGTCAATCAGATCGCTGATCAGGGGATATCGATGGCGCTGATCCGCCTCGGGCTCCTTCAAGCCGGATTCCGGCAGGGGCCAGCCCTTCTGCTTCCAGGGCAGCGTGCCTTTTTCCAGGTAGCCTAATAGAGATTCCCGCACCTGGGGCCAGGCCTTGGCTTTGACGCCGGCTTTCCGGCAGTCCGTGAAGGCCTGAAGAGAAGGACGCCGCACGAATTCTTCGACCCGCAGCGCGGCCACTACCGGCCAGTTCTGTTCCAGCGTGCGAATTTCCCGCAGTTTATCCCGCAAGCCGGCGCCGATGCCGGGCCATTTTTCGCCGATGGCCCGAAGGCCTTCCTTTATCCATTTTTCGGCGTCTTCATAGCGCCGCGCCGCCATCAGCCGTTGGACCAGTCGGTCATAACTGCCCGTCATTTTGGCTTCGGTGATGCACAGAGGTATGATCTCAGCCTCCCGGCCGGCTCCCTCCAGGGCATGGATAGCCCAACGGCTGAGCCGGTCACGTTCGTAGTTGCGGCTGAATTCATCGTCGCCCTTGGCGCCTTTAAGCCCGTGCAATTTCGCCAACAACCGGTCTGCGAGTGTGTGCCAGGCTGTTCGGGGATGCTGCCGGTCCAGGTATTCCGCCAAGGCGTCGCATACGTCAAAGGGGTCTTCCAGCACCGCATTCAGCGCCCAGCTCAGCTTATCGGCGGAATCAAGGGACGAGCGGTCCAGGGCCTCGACGATCACCGGCAGACAGCCGGCAATCTCCATGGCGGTTTCGCCTTCGTCATGGCTCTCCTCCACCTGGCGAAGGCCGGTGGTCACCAACTCCCGGCCCAGGGTCAGCACCTCTTCAGGGTGCCCGGCCTTGAGTAAAGTCTCGAGCTTTTTGCGAACCCCGGAATAGTCCGGCGTATAACCCTCGCTATTCCAAGAGTTCTGCCAACCAGGCTCACTGCCCAGATCGCGAATCTCATTACGCAAGCGCCTCACCATAGCTTCAGTATTGCCGGAGATCACCTGCCTCCGGTCGGCCATTTCACTGGCCATCTCGGGGAACTGCCCGGCGAGATCATGGATCAGGCTGATGAGCTGAGCCCTGGTCTTGCCCTGAAGAAACCCGTCGATATCTCGTCTCATATCCTCGGATATGAGGTCTTCATCATCATCCCGGCCGCCATCCGCCAACAATATCAGGCGCTCGTCATCCTGCTTGGCTTGGGGAACACGGCAATTATTTTCGACTTGCTTCAGGTATTCGAGCACCACGGCCACCCCGTGTTTGCAGTCCCGTTCGTAAGGACAGGTGCAGGTCGACTCCGGTAGGCCCTCTTCATCCATGACCACCATGGTGGCATAGCGCTCGGAACCCTTCACCCAGGCAAGCAGGCCGCCGTCATCCGTCACGGCCAGGTCAGCGACGCGTCCCTGCCGCTGATAATTTCTTCCCCGGGAGACAATGGTCCCACCGGCCCAGGTTTCGATATCCTTCCAGGTAAGATCGGCAAACCGCCCCAATGGTGTCTTCTTATTAAGCATTGTTTTTCTTTCTGTTATTCTCGTTTCGGGAAAATGTCAACAATTGAACCAACTATCCCGTGGGATCAAGGTCCTGCTCAAGGGCCAAACCATTTTCCTGTTCTGCTATTCAAATATTGTCAGCACCCATCAGCCCCGTCCGAAGCTTACCGGTACCCAAATCCTTCCAGAGCAAAATCATATCGCACTTAAGGTCATGTTATCTTTAAAATTTCAGACTTAAATCTATAGACGTCAGTTAAATCAATACCTTCCTTGAACTTCACTTCCAGGTCTTCAGAAAAAAAATCTTGACATCATAAGTCGCCCATTATATTCTCGACTTAGAAAGGGAGGATAACGACTATGCGGCCAATTACTAACCGAGTACTGGAGAGAGCGTTTGAGATTCCTCTGCCCTCCATCAAGAGATATGCCCTGTTGCTTCTGGGGAGAAACCCTGAGGCTGACCAGGCGGGTGGGGTCCAGAGGTATTATCGTCGGAATGAGGCCTTCATGGTTTATTTGATGGCTGTCATGGTCAAAGATTTCAGAATGAAAATAGAGGTGGCCAAACAGCATATCATCAAGACTTGGCGTGAGCTGGAAGAAGTAGGGATACTCCCCAGTCAGATTTGGGAGAAGGAAGCGATCGAGATTCCCGATGTCGACCTCTGGATTTTCAACCCAGGCTTGTACGAACTCCGCAAATATATTGAGCGGACAGAGGCTGAGCCCGAATGGATTACCGTTCCCAGGGCACCGGGTGAGGTAGAAACAGGTCACCGAAAAGAGGAATATGATTATCGGCAGTTCCCATTAAATCCGCCAACCCTTACCGGCGAGGTCTATATTCTGCAGTTGAAGTATCATCTCTTGCGATTTCGCCAAGGCCTCAAGGCTCTCCTGTAGTGGGAGAGGAATTTTTTTTCCACTTAGTCGACTATAAAAATATCGACTTGGCTCAAAATAACATCGTCTTTGGGGAGAATACGATGAACCTCAGGTTGAAGGTCGAGATACTCAAACAGTATCCGACGCAGTGCGATCTGGCCCGGGACCTCAAGGTCTCGGAGTCACTGCTCTCGAAGATCGTCCGCGGGCGCCATGAACCTTCCCCGGAATTGCGTCGGGCCTTGGCACAGAAGCTTCGGGTTTCAGAAGGGGAGCTCTTCCACGATGCGGAATAGGCAGCACTATGAACCGACTCTGTCTTCCATCTTAGAGGAGGTTCGCCAGCTTCGGGAGGATCTGAAGGCCTGGGACCGCGCCCTCCTCACCATCCGGCAAGCCGCGGCTTTCCTGGGCATGGCCGAGAAGACCCTGCGCAATCGGTTGTCGGACGGTAGCTTCCCCCTCCGTCCGGTGCGGCTGTCCGGCAGGCCGTTATTTAAAAGGCGTGACCTGGAGAACCTGGTGGATAGCCTTGGTACCAACAACTAAGAGATTTGGCCGAGATTACTATGGATTTAAAGGCTGAAATCCTCGCCCACCTCGACATCCGAGCCCTCTACCACAAGGAGCTGGGTGAGTTGAAGAATGGAAGGGGCGACCAGGCCCTGGGGCTGTGTCCCTTCCATAAAGACACCAAGGCCTCGCTATCACTCAACCTGAAGACCGGCCTGTGGAATTGCAAGGCTTGCAGCGCCAAGGGGGATGTCTTCACCTTCATCAGGAAAAAATACGACACAGATTTTAAAGGGGCACTCGACATCCTGGCCCAGGAGGCGGGCATAGAGAATGCCAGGGGGAACGGTCGGCGGCGGGGAAAGAAGGAAGGTAAGGCGGCACCCCAAATTGTTAAGACCTACGATTACTGCGATGAAGATGGCGTCCTGGTATTTCAGGTTTGCCGGACTCATCCCAAGGGCTTCTTCCAACGCCGGCCAGACGCTAAGGGTGGATGGGTCAACAACCTGGACGGTGTGGTCCTGGTACCCTACCGGTTGTTGGAGGTGCTCAAGGCCGAGATGGTCCTTATCCCTGAGGGAGAGAAAGATTGCGACACCTTGGTTGAGTTTGGCCTAACGAGCACCTGCAACCCTCAGGGCGCCGGAAAGTGGCGGGCCGATTACAATAAACACTTCAAGGATAAACAGGTCGTCATCATCCCCGACAACGACGAGCCGGGTCGTAAACACGCCCAGGACGTGGCCCGGCACCTTCACGGCATCGCGGCGACCGTGAAGGTGGTGGAACTCCCGGACCTCCCCGAGAAAGGCGATATCTCCGAATGGCTCAAGCGCGGTGGAACCAAAGAGCAGCTACTGGCTCTCATAGAGTCGACATCTGAGTGTAATTCACCGGCAGACCAGGAGCAGCCTGTCACCGGAGATGCCAAGCCCACCCAGTCCGAGCTCCTTATCGGCTTGGCCGCAGACGCAGAGTTTTTTCACACCCCCGACAAGACCGCTTATGTAACGGTGCCGGTCGATGATCACCGGGAGACTTGGCCGGTGCGGTCGAAGGGATTTCGCCTTTGGTTGAGGGGGCGATTCTACAAGACCTTTAAAAACAAGGCTCCCAACGCCCAGGCCCTGCAGGATGCCCTGGGAGTCCTGGAATCCCGTGCCCTGTTCGATGGCCCCGAATTGTCGGTTCACGTCCGAGTGGCTCACACCCCGGAGGCTGTCTTTGTTGACCTGGGCACCCCCACCTGGGAAGCGGTAAAAATCACCGCGCAAGGATGGCACGTAGTTGCCAACCCACCGGTGAAATTCCGCCGCTCCAAGGGGATGGCAGCGTTGCCTCTCCCCCAGCGGGGTGGCAGCCTAAAAGAACTGCGGCGGTTTTTAAATGTCAAGTCGGAGAGGTGTTGGCGCCTGTTCGTGGCCATCCTGATCGCCGCTTTCTCCCCGGGCCCCTTTCCCATACTGGCGCTTCAGGGTGAGCAGGGAGCAGCGAAGACTACGGCCGCCAGGTTGTTGAAATTACTTCTTGATCCCAGCACGGCGCCTCTGCGGAGCGTCCCCAAAGAGGTTCGGGATTTAATGATCGCCGCCAATAACTCATGGTGCCTCACTTTTGATAACTTGAGCACCCTGCCGGACTGGGTGACGGATGCCTTCTGCCGGTTATCCACCGGCGGGGGATTCGGAACGAGAGAGCTCTACACCGACGTCGAGGAATGTCTCTTCGAGTCCATGCGCCCTATAGTTCTTAACGGCATCACTTCGCTGGTTACCAAGCAAGACTTGGCCGACCGGGCCGTAATTATCGACCTCCCTCAAATAGAGGATGAAGACAGGCTCCCAGAGAAGACCTTCTGGCGAGAATTTGAGAAAGCCAGACCCCGCATTTTGGGAGCCCTTTTTGACGCGGTAGTTGGATGCCTAGCGAA
>VGOH01000079.1 GCA_016875955.1 Chloroflexota bacterium | reverse complement strand
GGTCGCCAAAAGCGGTTTCAGTCGCTCGTCGGCCAGGACCTTATCCACGCCCGGTATTTTCCGGAACTCGCTTTCCATGCCTCATATTTTACACGATGATGATGGACACTTCTAGTATCGGCTCCGCCTAACTGAGAACCGGGTTTTATTTGAATATGGTTGTTCTTTTGCTCACCCCCTTGCTCCCCCTCTCAAACAGGTTTGCCCTCTGTGCTCCATTTTGATGATGTTTGAGAGGGGGAAAGAATTGGAGAGGGGGCGGAGCCCCTTCTCCTCTATACTCCCCTCTCCAGCCATTAATGCCTTTAGTCTTTTACCAGTGATTCCGGCTGGAGAGGGGTCAGGGGTAAGGTAAGCACATAACAACTGAAGGCAAATAAAAGCATTTCTCCTAACTCAGAACCGGGGGCACTTTAACTATCCTCTATTCCCTGATACAATTTAAATTACACCTCCCATCACAGAACAGCTATGCCTGAGAAAAGGACGGTGCCAGAATGCTGACCGAAGATGAGCTGACAAGATATGACCGGCAGATGATGATGAAGGGCTTTGGCCAGGAAGGACAGGAGAAGCTGAAAAAGGCCAGAGTCTTTATCGCCGGCGCCGGCGGTCTCGGTTCACCGATTGCCATTTACCTGGCGGTGGCCGGAGTCGGCACCATACGGCTCGCCGACCACGACACCATTGAGCTGAGCAACCTGAACCGGCAGATTCTGCATGGCGATGGCGACATCGGAAAAAGAAAAATTGACTCGGCCATGCAGAAGCTGAAAAATCTGAGTAAAGATGTCAAAGTGGAAGCCGTTGCCGAGACCATCACCGAGGCAAACGTCAGCAAGCTGGTCGGCGACTGTGATGCCATCGTTGACGCCATGGACAACTTCCCCACCAGGTACGTGCTGAACCGGGCCGCCATCGAAAAAAAGGTCCCCTTCTTCCACGGGGCGGTCTACGGCTTTGAGGGGCGGGCGATGACGGTGATACCCGGCAGGACGGCCTGCCTGTGGTGTATCTATCAGGGACGCGTTACCCAAGGGAAGTTCCCGGTCATCGGGGTGGCGCCGGCGGTAATCGGCTGCCTGGAGGCCACCGAGGTCATCAAGTACCTCACCGGCATCGGCGAACTCCTGACCGATAAGCTGCTGATTTACGACGGCCTCAACCTGGAATTCACCAAACTGGAAGTAAAGCGTGACCCTGCTTGCCAGCACTGCGGCCATTTGAAATAGAAATGAGGTGAAGACGATGGACAGGATAAAATTCAAGACCATAGAATTACCCAGGCTCACCAGGGGCATTGCCCGCAACGCCGCCGAACTCATCGGGAACACGCCTCTGGTCAGGCTGAACCGGGTGACCGCCGGCCTGAAAGCTGAGGTCGTGGCCAAGCTGGAGTCTTTCAACCCTTTGAGCAGCGTGAAGGACCGCATCGGCGTGGCCATGATACTGGATGGGGAGATGAAAGGCCTGATTAAGAAGGATACCGTCATCATTGAGCCCACCAGCGGCAACACCGGCATTGCTCTGGCCTTCGTCTGCGCCGCCAGAGGCTACCGGCTCATCCTCACCATGCCGGACACAATGTCAAAGGAGCGCCGCCAGCTTCTTTCCGTTTTCGGCGCTGAACTGGTGCTGACGCCCGGCGCCGAGGGCATGAAGGGCGCCATCAGCAAGGCCGAGCAACTTGCCGCGGAACACCCGAATTCTTTCATCCCGCAGCAGTTTAAAAACCCGGCCAACCCCGAGGTGCACCGTGTGACCACGGCTGATGAAATCTGGCGGGATACCGGAGGCATGGTAGATATGCTGGTCGCCGGCGTGGGCACTGGCGGCACCATCACCGGCACTGCCGAAGCGCTCAAGGCCAAGAAGCCCAAACTCAGGGCCATCGCCGTTGAGCCGGCTGACTCGCCGGTGCTTTCTGGAGGGAAACCCGGACCTCACAAGATTCAGGGTATCGGTGCCGGCTTTGTCCCCGATGTCCTCAGGACCGACCTGATTGATGAAATCGTTAAGGTCAGCAACGAGGACGCCGGGACAATGGCGCGCCGCCTGGCCAGAGAGGAGGGGCTGCTGGTCGGCATATCATCGGGGGCAGCGGCCTGGGCGGCGGTGGAAATCGCCCGAAGGCCTGAGAGCAAGGACAAACTCATCGTCGCTATCCTGCCCGATACCGGAGAGCGCTATCTCTCCACCTGGCTCTTCCAGGAAATTTAGGCTAGCAGGGGTGCTCTAGTATAGATGGTTTTATTTGCCTTTGGTTGTTACGTGCTTACCTCACCCCTGACCCCTCTCAAACATCATCAAAATGGAGCGCCAAAGACAATCCTGTTTGAGATGGGGATAAAGGGGGTGAGCACCTGAGAGCAACCGAAAGCAAACGAAACCGCATAAAATTGCATTTTCGCCGGGCCTGTGCTATATTTATAAAAACAGAATATTTAACCGCTAGGGGTGCCCGAGGGCTGAGAGTCCTTCCCCGGAAGGACAACCCTGTGGACCTGACCTCGGTAATGCGAGCGTAGGGAAGCGGCAGTGGCTTGGACCAAGGGTCTTGAAGTAACCGCCGGAGCCCTTGGTTTTTAGTTTATGGGCGTATTATATGTTTAAGATACTGAAAGAAGATATCCAGACCGTCTTCGCCAAAGACCCGGCGGCAAGGAGCACACTGGAGGTCCTCCTCTGCTATCCGGGGCTGCATGCCCTGTGGCTGCACCGCATAGCGCACTTCCTGTGGCAGCGCAGGTTACGCCTGCTGTCGCGTTTCATCTCCCACCTCAGCCGTTTTTTCACCGGCATTGAGATTCACCCCGGGGCCACCATCGGCCGCCGGTTCTTCATCGACCATGGCGCCGGCGTCGTCATCGGCGAGACCTCTGAAATAGGCGACGATGTCCTGCTCTACCAGGGGGTGGTGCTGGGCGGCACCACCACCGAGAAAAAGAAGCGGCATCCCACGCTGGGCGATAATGTTGTCATCGGTGCCGGGGCGATTGCGCTGGGCCCCATTACCATTGGCGATGGTGCCCGCGTCGGCTCTGGCTCTGTGGTCATCAAGTCGGTCCCGCCCGGCGTCACCGTGGTGGGTGTGCCGGGGCGCTCGGTAGAAGACCGCCACAAGCCGATACTGGAACTCGACCACGGCAAACTGCCGGACCCGATTGCGGAAGCCATCAGGCTGGTGCTTCAAGAGCAGGACCGGCTTGAGAAAAGGCTGGCCAAGCTGGAGAACCAGTACGGCATCCATGCCACCGCCGATAAACTGGAAAAGAAGCGAAAGCAAATAGAGCATGAACTGGAAGAGGAAGAGAAAGAGTAAGATGAGCAAGCGGTGCGTGATGTTCACCTTCAGTGCCGAGCATATCCCGGAACCAATCATCTATAACCTCGGTCAGCAGTATAACGTCGTGACCAATATCCTCCGCGCCAATATTGCCGAAGACAAGGGCTGGATTGTGCTTGAGATTGAGGGTGACGAAGGCAATATTGAGCAGGGCCTTGCCTGGGTCACCAGCAAGGGAGTCCGCATTGACCCGATAGATACGGAAAGCAAGGAGAGTTAGCATGGACAGAATCTATCTTGACTATGCCGCCACCACACCAGCCCACCCGGAAGTGGTCAAGGCAATGTTACCATACTTCAGCCATTCCTTTGGCAATCCTTCAAGCATCTACGGCTGCGGACAGGAAGCCAAAGAAGCTATTGAGGCCGCCCGGTCCAGCGTGGCAGTTTTAATCGGTGCCCGGGATGAGGAAATCGTCTTCACCAGCGGCGGCACCGAGGCGGATAACACGGCACTGAAAGGCGTTGCTTACGCCAGCGGGGGTAAAGGCGACCATATTATCACCTCAGCTATTGAGCACCATGCCATTCTGGAAACCGGCCACTTCCTGGAAACGCAGGGATTCAGGGTAACCTTTCTGCCGGTGGACAGGTACGGTATGGTTGACCCGGACGATGTCCGCCGGGCGATTACGGATAAGACGATTATCGTTTCCATAATGCACGCCAACAACGAAATCGGCACCATTCAGCCCATTGCTGAAATCTCCAGAATAACCAGGGAGGCGGACGTTTACCTGCACACTGACGCCGTGCAGACGACGGGGCATATCCCGTTCAGCGTGGATGGTCTCGGCGTTGACCTGCTATCCATATCAGGCCACAAGCTGCATGGACCCAAGGGGGTGGGGGTCTTATATATCAGAAAGGGCACCAAGATGGCCCCTTTCATGCACGGCGGCGAACAGGAGTTCGGGCGGAGAGCCAGCACCCATAATGTGCCCGGCATTGTCGGTCTGGGCAAAGCGGCGCAGATTGCACTTCAGGAAAGGGATGAAGAAGCGGAACGGGTAACCCGTCTCCGCGATAAATTAATTGATAGTGTGCTGGCAAATATTGACCATGCCCGACTCAACGGACACCGGCGAATCAGGCTACCCAATAATGCCAATCTGAGCATCTCATATGCTGAAGGTGAGTCAATGTGCCTCAAGCTTGACCGTGAAGGTATCTGCTGTTCAACGGGCTCTGCCTGCAGCTCCGCGTCCGCGGAACCGTCCCACGTCCTGCTGGCGCTGGGGCTTGACCCGCTGCAGGCCCACAGTTCCCTGCGGTTCAGTCTGGGCAAGTGGACCACGGAGGCAGAAATCGACCATGTGCTGGAGGTACTGCCCCGCATCGTGGCCAAGCTGAGAGCCATGTCGCCACTGCTGAAGAGCCATCGCTAGCCCTTCAACGTTTAAAGTCTTAAAGGAGAGAACATGTTACCAGAGATAGGTAAGGTAGACAAAGCAACGTTTGACCGGGTTATTTTCCCCAACCTCGGCAAATCCGACCGCTCGGTGCTGATAGGGCCAAAACACGGCGTTGACGCTGCTGTAATTGAACTGCCCGGCGGCGATGTCATGGTGGTTGCCGAGGACCCCACCTTCGGTATGCCCGTGCTTATGCCGCACTTCGGCTGGTCTATCGTGCACATCTGCGCCAGCGATGTCGCCGTACTGGGCGTCAGACCAAGGTACATGACCATCTGCCTCATGCTGCCACCCGGCACCGAGGAGAGTGTCCTGGAGCATATCTGGCTGGAGGTTCATCAGGAATGTAAAAAGCTGGGCATCGCCGTCATCGGCGGGCACACCGGGGTCTATCCCGGCATAGGCTACCCGCTGAACGGCGGCTGCACCATGTTCGGCATCGGCAAGAAGGAACAGCTCACTCCTGCCTCCAATGCCAGGGTCGGCGATAAGGTTATCATGACCAAGGGCCCAGCCGTGGAGGCGGCCGGGATTCTGGCCTTCCAGGCAGAGAAGGCGCTGGTGGAGAAGTTCGGACGGGACATTGTGGAGAAAGCCAAAGCCCTCTTCATGGCGATGAGCGTGGTGCCAGATGCCCTGATTGCCGGCCCCAATGCCCACGCCATGCATGACGCCACCGAGGGCGGCCTGCTCAATGGCATATATGAGATTGTGGAGGCCTCCGGGGCCGGAGTTACCATCTATGAAGATAAGATAGTTACCCCTGAAGAGATAGCCGCCGTCTGCCAGCATTTTAATATCGACCCGCTTATCTCCATCGGCGAGGGCACGCTGGTAATCACCGCCACTCCCCAGAATACGCCCAAAATCATCAATGACCTGAAAAAGAAAAACATCGCTGCCTGGGAAATCGGCGAGGTGACGGCAAAGGACAGGGTCTTCGTTCGCAGAAATGGTAAAAAGGAAGCGCTGAAGCCGGTGAAGGTGGACCCGTTCTGGGCAGCCTACTTCAGCACGCTGGGAGGATAAGCTTTGAATATTAATCAGCAGAGGGAAATGATACTGGGCAACCTGGCCCAGGCAATGAACAGGCTCCAGGAAAGCGCCGAGTTCGCGCTGCTTATGCCCGAAGTCAGGGTCAACCTGGTCTATGCTTTGCCAAAAGCTAAGACAGGCAAAGATGTCGCCGCCATT
>VGOH01000078.1 GCA_016875955.1 Chloroflexota bacterium | reverse complement strand
CTTGGCCTGGGCGGTGGCGCTCCAGAAGTAAACCGGCGTGCCCCAGATGATGCCATCGGCCGCTATCATTTTGGGATAAATCACCTGCACGTCATCTTTGATATGGCATTTGCCGGTCTTTTCGCATGACAGACATCCGTCGCAGGGTCTTATGTCCTTGTCCCAGATGGTGATGAGCTCGGTCTCAGCGCCGCAGGCCTGCGCGCCGGCGAGGGCTTCCTGCACCAGAATTTCGGAATTGCCCCCTTTTCTGGGGCTGCAGACTATACCCAGAACCTTCATCGTGTCCCCCCTTTCATTTCTCCGAGCCATTATATCAGTTATGAGTAATATATTGAACTCGCTGATAACTGAGTCTATATTTATCACTCCTCGTCGGGCAGCTTTTCCGGAGCGGGGAGCTCCTCAAATGGCAGCTTCAGCTCCTTCTTCAGCGCCACGGCATTGCGCGGCGCATAGCCGCGCCAGTGGTTGTTGAAGAAGGCGAAAGTCAGCCCAGTCTGCTCCAGGGCGGGCGCCATTTTATCTGCCAGTTCCTTTATCTCTTGCGGAGAATACAGATATTTATAGCGTGTCTCGCTGTCACCGGCCCACCAGTTTTCCCGGTTGCGACCATGAAAGCGGAAGTAGGCAAAGTCAGCCGTCAACGGGACAGCAGCGGCGATGGAGGAGGGGAATTTCGGCTCGTCAATCTGCACCCAGCCGACATTCTGTTCCCGGAGCCGGTCGGCGGTGTGCCTGTCATCGCTCCAGCTGCGGTGTCGCAACTCAACGGCAAGTCGGTACTGCCCGAATGTCTTGATGACGGCGGAGAGCATCTGCTGGCCATGGCGGTCATTCTTGAAGCTGGGCGGGAACTGGGCCAGCAGCGCACCGAGCTTACCCGATTTATAGAGCGGCTCCAGGCTGTTATGGAACAGGTCAACGTCTTCCTTGGATATAGCTGCGACTTCACCAGTGGCTGCCTGGTACATTCCGGGGTGGGTGAACTTCTGCCAAAGTTTCACCGCGAAGCGGAAATCGGGTGGCGTGCGGCGCACCCAGTTGTAAACGTAGCCTGGATTGGGCGGGCGATAGAAGGTGCTGTTTATCTCCACGGTATTGAAAAACTGGCGGTAATATTCCAGTTCATCAGTGGTGCCGGCGGGGTAGAAATATCCTGCCCAGGTGCCCCGGCCTTTGGGGTAGGACCAGCCCGATGTGCCGATGTAAACCGCCTTATTCTCCGCCATGCCGATAAGACTCCTGCTCAATCGGGACGACGCGATATGACCAGAAGCATTGCTGATTCTGAAAGCTTGCTTTTAATAGATTGGGATGATACCTTTCGCTTGGTGAAGCCGGTGGCGAACCCAGGGTAGGCTTTTTGAAACTGCCAGCCGGTGCTGTTGAAAAGCGCCATAAGCTCAGGCAGGCTCCATACGTGGTGGTCAAGCGCGATTATCCTCTCCAGTTTGAAGACCAACTCCGAAGTCTGCTTCAGAAAGAACCAGGTGTTGTGGTTCCGCGATTTCTTGAGGTCGAATCTCCTTTCCTCCAGGACAATCCAGTCTTTATTCCGGGAAAAGCCCTTCTCCGCGTAGTTCTGGAGCAGCCAGTCCTTGTTCACGATGTCCAGAGCGAAGAAGCCGCCGGGCTTCACCAGCCTGAGGCAGTCGCGCAGTATGTTCTCGTTGGTCCGGTCGTCGTAAAAGCCGAATGAGGTCCACAGGCAGACGATGCCATCAAACGGCGGCTCATGGGCGAGCTTGGCAGCAATCTGGCGCATGTCCACCACCCTGAATTCTGCCCGGTCGGCCAGCTTCTCTTCCCGGGCTTTGTCGGCGGCGATTTGAATATAGTGCGCTGCAATATCCGTGCCCAGGACCTGAACGCCGTGCTGTGCCAGCGCCACGGCGTGGCGGCCGATGCCGCAGTTCATATCCAAGACTCGCTGTGGCCGGAAGCCCTGCTCTTTCAGATAGCCGATGAGGGCGTCTATTTCCCCGGGTGTCTGCTTGAGGCGCTCGTCGAAGTGGCCCAGAAACAGCTCCGGGTGTTCCTGGAAAAGCTCCTCCGTCCAGTGTTTCACGGTAAAGACCCTGTCGTTTGTAATGGTATCTGAAGCGGTGGCCTTAGAGGTTTCGCCACTTGGAAAGCGCCAGTTTTTCTTCGTTGAGAAAAAACTTGCCTTCATCAGTTATATCAACAACATCGGACCTGATGAGGAACTGCAGGGCATTCTCCCGGTAATCACGTCGGGTGAACATCCTCTTGAATATGGATTTGTGTTTCAGCTCCAGCTCGTTCATGTTCAGGGCATTTTGGGCGCTCAGGGCATTTTTCCGCCGGAACGCTTTGATTACTTTGGGGACAGCGCGCATTATCATCCAGTAGGGGATAAAGATGACTGACAGGATGAACAGCAGGATTATCAGTACAATGAACAGTATGCCTTGCAAATCCATTATAAAGTCACCTCATTCGCTTCGTTGCCTTAATATCATATCATTATAACATAATCGGGGCGCGGTCGGGTTAAGGCTGGTTTTGTTGGCTATTTCAGGAGGCCAATCCGGAACGGCCGGGGCAAGGCAAGCTCGGGACGTCCGCAGGACGGCATTGCCAGGTCCCGGCAGACGACGTGGCAGTTGGCGGTACACCCTTCAATGGCCTGAAATCGGCCATCGGCCTGCTTCCGGGCGAAGGGCAGCACAAAGCGCTCACAGTGCGACAGGCCGGCTGAGTCCGACTCGGCGGCGCTGAGCTCCTGACAGGTGGCGTAAGTCATGCCGTTTTTTTCGGCCAGCGTTCTCAGCCAATGGTGCAGCGCCAGGCGAATGTCTTTGCGCAGCAGATATCCCTGGCTGGTGCCGCCGCGTTCGTAACAGTATTCCTGGGCAAAGCGCTGGGCGGCTACAGGGGACTGGCGATAAATCACCTGCCAGATACGCTGCCACAGGCTGGTGCCCTCCGGGCCCGCGGATTTTTTGGCCAGACGGCCGGTGCTGCTGACGATGTGCCTGGCGCCGGTCTCGGCGAAGGTGTACATGAGTTGCTCAATACTGCCAAACCAGGCGTCGCCGTACAGTGCCTGGTAAAGGTGTATGAAAACGGGGTCAAAGCGTATCAGGGTATCAATACCCAGAGCCGAAAGCTGCCGCACCGCCGCCAGTCTCTCCTCCAGTGGTGGCGCTGCTGGGGAAAGCAGGCGCAGGACATCGGCGGTGCCCTCAATGGTGACCGCGATGAATTTGGGCCGGTAGCCGATGAAGCCGGGCAGGTCAAGTAAAAACGCCGGGTCGCCTTTGGTGGTGATGGCAAAGGCGACGCCGTAGTCCATCAGCAGTTTCACCAGTCGTTTTACCTCGGCCCGTAGCTCCGGGATGGGCTGGCAGGGGTCGGAAACGTTGGATATGGAGGCAGGCGGGCAGAGGTTTATCCGCCTCAGGTCCCTTTCCACCAGTTCTGGCAGGTTGCGGTAAATCAGCGTTTCGGCAGAATAGTTGGCATATATTGCCTCGCGGGCATAGCAGTAAAGGCACTGATGGACGCAGTGGGCCGGGCCGGGTGGGGTAACGTTGATTATCCAGAAGTGGGGGCACTTCCGGGCGGGCGTGCTATATGGGTAGTCGTGCAGCGTGGAACCTTTTTTGTCAACGAGCTTTATCCCGGCCATCACTTATAAATTATACATCGGCGGCAGAGGGCGGGCATTTTTGGGTTCTCTTTATATTGTTGTTCTTTCGCTCACCCCCTGTACCCCTCTCAAACAGGTTTGCCTTTTACGCTCCATTTTAATAATGTTTGAGAGGGGGAAAAGAATTGGAGAGGGGGTTCATAATAAAATCCCCCTTAGTCCCCCTTTTCCAAAGGAGGAAACCGGGCAGAGGCACTATTACGTATGCGGGGGGAGCTTGAGGGGGCGCCAGCCCCCTCATCCTTTTCCTCCCCTTCCCTTTGGTAAAGGGAAGGGGATACCGGGGTTAGGATTTCCTGCTCCGAGGGTGGCAGGATGATAAAAGATAACGGGGAAAGGCTGGAGAGGGGCCAGGGGTGAAGCGTCAACTGCCAACCAAACCAAACAGAATCCATTTTTAATGGCTGGAGATGGACTTTGGCTGTAGGCTGACTAACTGGTATAATGAGTGCCAAAGAGTACCACAATGAACTGGTCTGAAGCGTTTGTGCTGACCTTCGTGCCCCTGTTCATCGCCATTGATTCGCTGGGTAACCTGCCTTTCGTCGTCTCCCTGAGCGAGGGCATGACGCGGCATGAGCGACATAGAATGATTTACCTGGCGGTTATTACCGCGGCTATCGTCGGGCTTGTCTTCCTGTTCTTCGGCAGATTCATTCTGGGCGTGCTCAATATCAAGGTTGGCTCCTTTGCCATTGCCGGCGGCCTCATTCTGCTGGTGCTGTCCATAAAATACATGACCACGGAGCAGGCGGTGGAGCTGATTAAAGAAGAGATGGTGGCGGTGGTGCCAATAGGCACCCCCCTCACCGTTGGCCCGGCAACGATTACCACGCTGCTGCTTCTGGCCATGCAGTTTCCGCTCTATATCGTCCTGGTGGCTTTCGTCCTGAACCTGCTGGTGGTCTGGGTGGTCTTTATGCTGAGCACCTGGATTGTCCGCTTCCTGGGGCAGGGCGGCCTGAAAGCGGTATCCAAAGTCTTCAGCCTGCTGCTGGCCGCCATCGCCGTGAGCATGATTATCCGCGGGCTGAGCCTGCTGGGGATACTGAATATTATCGTCTAGCTTATTTTTGGCAGGAAAGCCTTCTCTGCGCCAGTGAGGAGAGGTTTCAGCCGATAACTGTTATGTGACCCTTCGGTTCGGCAACGACCTCGCCGATAACGGCCGCTTCTGGAATACCTTCCTGGTGCATCCTTACCAGCAGGCCATCGGCTTTTTCGGCAGAGACCGCTATCAGCAGTCCCCCCGAGGTCTGCGGGTCAAAGAGGATATCGGCCAGATAGGCAGGGACAGCCTTCTCAATGGTGACCATATTGATGCGGAAATCGCGATTGCGGTGCAGGCCGCCGGGAATCATGCCCAGCTCGGCGAACTTTCTGGCTTCGGCAAAGAACGGCACGGCACTGGCCTGGATGACCATGCCGACGTCGCTGTGGTCAATCATCTCGCTGGCATGGCCGAGAAGGCCGAAACCGGTGATGTCAGTACAGGCGTGAACGCCGACTGCCTGCATGAGTTCGGCCGCTTTCTGATTGAGCGTGGTCATACTCCTGACTATTTTAGCTTCAGCACTAGCATCGGCCAGGCCGCCTTTTATGGCGGTGCTGATGATGCCCGTGCCCACCGGCTTGGTGAGAATCAGCTTATCGCCGACTTTGGAGCCAGAGTTCAGGACCACTTCCGCGGGGTGAATGATGCCGCTGACCGAGAGGCCATACTTGAGCTCGGCGTCCTCAACAGTGTGCCCGCCCACCACAATGGCACCCGACTCATGCACTTTTTCCATACCGCCGCGCAAAATATCCTGTAGCACCGAGATGTCCATGGTCTTTATCGGGAAACAGACGATGTTCATGGCGGTGAGAGGTCGGCCGCCCATAGCATAGACATCACTAAGCGCGTTGGCCGCCGCCACCTGCCCGAAGGAATAGGGGTCATCCACAATGGGCGTGAAAAAATCCAGTGTCTGGACGATGGCCAAATCATCGGTCAGCTTGTACACGCCGGCGTCTTCGGCCCTCTCTATGCCGGCAATCAGGTTGGGGTGAGAGACTAAAGGCAGGCCGGCTAATGCTTTATTGAGGTCTCCCGGACCTATTTTACAGGCTCAACCGGCACCGTGAACGGTCTCGGTGAGGCGTGGCCTCTTCTGGTCACCCATCCGTTACCTCCGCAGTGATTACAGTCAACTACTATTATAGACGCTGGCCAGCCTCACCTCAACCAGTGCCGCAATTTTATTTCTTTTCGTCCTCTACGATTTCACAGCAGCCGCATTGGCACTGTCCACCGGTGGCACATGGTTTGCA
>VGOH01000077.1 GCA_016875955.1 Chloroflexota bacterium | reverse complement strand
CGGTGCTGGGGTTTGCGGACGCCCGGTTTGTCTCCGCTCTGGTTGACGGAGTTCTGCTGATTACGAGGCATAATATCACCCATAAGAGAGCCGGCCGCTTGGCAAACCAGCTCTTAACCCCGGCCCGTGTATTGGGCGCGGTGTTGAATGCGCTGACCTACTACGGCCATCCTTATGGCGGCTATTACTACCATTATCATTATAAGTATTATTCCAAATACTATGGTGATCAGCACACCGATAACAGCTGATGGAGGTGTAGGTTAAATATTTCTAAACCCAACCTAATGTAGATAGTCCCTTTTTCGCATCAGTTTCAGCGATAAAAAATCTTCTAAATAACATCTGCATCACGCAGCGGTTTGCGCACCTATGCTGGCCCAATTCCACAATACACGATTCTATCTCGTCCTGGCAGCCGACTTCCTCGTTTTCATGGTGGCCTTTATAGGCGCTTATCTGCTGAGATTTGACTTTGTCCTGGAGCCGTTCTACCAGTCCCAGATTTTGAGGCTGTTGCCGTTTCTCTTGCCCGGCAAGGTTGTTATCTTTTTTCTCTTCGGGTTATACCGGGGCATGTGGCGCTACACCAGCAGAAACGATTTGTGGCGGCTGGGGCAGGCCAGCTTAATTTCTATGCTCTATTACCTTATTGCTACATCCCATATTTATGGCTTTCAAGGCGTACCGCGATCGGTTTTTCTGATGGACGGCTTGCTGACGTTAATATTGACCGGTGGCCTGCGTCTGGGCATTCGCTTCATCTACTCAAGACCATCTAAGAAATTCAGCAGCCCCCAGCCCGCTTATCTCCCCAATCGCAGCAACCGTAGGCCAAAAGGAAAATCCCTTCTTATAATTGGAGCCGGCGACGCCGGCGAAAAAATGGGTCGGGAAATTCTGGACAATCCCGGCCTCGACTATCACCTACTGGGTTTCCTGGACGATGACCGCAGCAAGTGGGGCCGGAGCCTGCACAGAGCGAGAGTCTATGGCGGCGTGGAGATGCTTCCGGAAGTTATCGACCGCGAACAACTCGATGAAGTGCTCATCGCCATCCCCTCCGCCACCGGCTCCCAGATGCGGCGCATCTTGGAGATCTGCAAGAGCTGCGGGGTTCCCCACCGCACCCTGCCGGATCTCGGCGGCATCATCGACGGCAAGGTGAGCATTAAGAATCTGCGCGATGTGAAATATGAAGATTTACTGCGGCGCCCGCCGGTGAACCTGGATACCGCGGAGATCATCCGGTATCTGCAGGGCAAAAGGGTGTTGGTGACCGGCGCCGGAGGCTCCATCGGCTCGGAGCTGTGCCGCCAGATAATCCGTTTCGAGCCGTCGGACCTTATTATGGTGGAGGCTGGCGAGGCGAATCTCTATGCCATTCAGATGGAATTGCAGCACGAACTGAACTTTCACCGTTACAGCTGCATCCTCAGCCGGGTGCAAAACCGGCCCTTGATGGATCACCTATTCAACCTCTACCAGCCGCAGCTCATTTTTCACGCCGCGGCTTACAAACATGTCCCCATGTTGGAACAAAACCCCTGGGAGGCGATTACTAACAATGTGGTGGGCAGCCGGGTGGTGATGGAACTGGCCATAAAATACGGGGTGGAGCGGTTCGTGCTGGTGTCCACCGATAAGGCGGTGCGGCCCACCAATGTCATGGGGGCCAGCAAACGCCTGACCGAATTGTTGGTGCAGTCGCTGCACGGGAACGGCACCCGCTTCATGGCGGTGCGCTTCGGCAACGTTATCGGCTCCTCGGGATCGGTGCTGCCCCTGTTCCGGCGGCAGTTGGAGCAGGGCGGCCCCATCACCGTAACCCATCCTGAAGTTACCCGCTACTTCATGACCATCCCCGAAGCGGCCCAGCTTATCTTGCAGGCCGGGGGGCTGGGCGAGGGCGGGGAAATTTTTATCCTGGAAATGGGCACCCCGGTCAAAATCGCCCAGATGGCCGAAGAGCTGGTGCGCCTCTCCGGCAAGGAACCGGGCAAAGACGTAGACATCATCTTTACCGGCCTGCGGGAGGGGGAAAAGCTTTACGAGGAGCTCATCACCCAGGGCGAAGACATCGTGGCTACCAGGCATGAAAAAATCCTGGTGATCCGCTCCAATGGCGACTGGAACGGCAAAAAGACCCAGAGCGAGTTTACGCAATGGCTTGATAAGGCTGTGGAAGAGCTTCATCATATTGCCGGTACTCACGATGCCGTTGCTATCAGAGGCAAACTCAGAGAGATCCTTTCTGAATATATCCCTCAGCAACAAATCAAATACATCCTGAAATCCGAATGCTGCAAAAGCGAACAGGCGGCACCCGATGCAGCCTTGAGGAATCCAAGGAATCCGGCTTCTGACAAGGTATCGCCCTTGGTGCCTTCTCATCTGAAATTCCCATAGAAATCTGTGCGGGAGCGGGAGTTATTTGAGCCTGTCCCAAACTCAGTTGGAAGTTTGAGGATGGCGGTTAAAGGTTGAGAAAGATTAGGCCGCCTTGGGTTTGGAGTCAAGGGCAACCTCATTTTCCAGTTTGGCCTTGAGCATCCAGAGGTCCCGATATCCCAGGAGGCGGCGAAAGTTCTTTTCGGTCTCTAAAAAGGCGGCGGCCACCCAGCGCAGCACCATGTGGCCATCCTGCCAGCGGCTGACCCGATTGGTCCTCAAGCGCACCCCGGCATGGGGGCTTTCAATGATATTGGTGGTGCCCAGGCAGCGCCGCAGCGTGGCCGGCAATTCCAGGCGGTTGATGGTGAAGGTTTCTTCCAGACCCTCCCGCAGGCTGGCCGAAGCCCCGGGATAGTGGGCCGCAAGCCATTCCGCCTGTTTCTTGAGCCGGGTCACGCCCTCCTGCCAGGGCAGTTGATAGGCCGCCTTCATGACTGCTTTGACCTGGTCTGAGAGTTCCTCCGGCAGCTGGTTGCAGACGTTTTTGATCTTATGGTGGCGGCAGCGCTGCACCGGGTTGCCGGCCCCAAATACCCGGTTGATGGCGGACCTGAGCGCCTTGGAGCCGTCGATGACAAAGAGATAGCGGCGGCTGGGGTCAACCCCGCGCTCCACCAGGTCTTCCAGCAGGGAGGTAGCGGAGGCGGCGTTTTCGCTGGCCCCTGACGCCAAACCCAGGACGTGTTTGCGGCCCTGGGCGTCCACCCCCACCGCGACGATGACGTGGTGGTCGCCAAAGACCAGGCCGTCCAGATAGATGATGAGCAACTCCAGGTGGTCAAAGCGCCGGGCCGCCAGGCCCTCCAGGGCCTGGGCGCTCTCTTCGATAAACTGGCGGCTGACGCTGGATTTGCTGATCCCCACGCTCTCGGCCATCTCCGGGATCACCCGGCGGTAGTTGCGGGTGGAGACGTTATGCATCAGGATTTCCAAGAGCCGAGACCCCAGGCCGTTATTCATGGCCAGGTAGGCCGGGATTTCCACTTCCTTCCCTGGCCCCGGTCCCTTGCGCCGCAATCTGGGCTTCCTCACCCTGAGCTTGCGGTCAGAAAGAGAGACCTTGCCCTCCTGGGAGCCGTGCCAGCCGACGGCGCCGCCCTTGCGGCCCTGGTGCCTCTCCCCGGCCACCCCAGCGGCCGACAACTGCAAGACCGCTTCAATGCTGGCCCGGCCCAGGACGTCGATGAGTTCATCCACGGCCATCCTGGAGGCCTCGATCAACTCCACCAAGGGCAGCAACAGTTGGCCATTCTTGGCCAAATACCTGGCAAAACCTTGACTGTCCTTCCGGTCCACAATCTGGTACGATGGCTTCATGGCGGTTCCTCCGTTGATGTTCTTTCCCTAACCGATTCTACCGAATCGGCTGGATGAACCGCCATACCTTTTCAACTTTCAACTATGGATGGGACAGCCTCCCTTGAGGTACAACTATCATGAGTGCTTATACTCATCAAAGGGGAACCGATTGACATGATTCAAAGTCTCTTGAAGCGATTCATGCGTTTCAAAACTTCGAAACAAAGAGCGTGCCAGCAGTTGTTTTCTACCACATTGCAAAAGAGTGATATTGCCATTGACTGCGGCGCCAATGTCGGAACTGTCACTCGGCATTTATGCAGCTCAGGTGCTCTAGTTTATGCTTTCGAGCCAAATCCTTATGCATTTAGCGTATTGCAGAGCAGATTTGCCAACTTGCCAAATGTTCACTGCATATCCAAAGGCGTTGGCGACTCAAACGGCTTTTACAAGCTGTATTTGCATGAGAACTCTGATGAAGATGAAGTGCACTGGTCAACTGGGTCATCCCTACTGAGTTTCAAGGGAAACGTCCTGCCTGACAAATATGTCGAAGTGGAAGTCATTGATCTTTGTGAGTTTATCGAGAAGCTAAACCAGCGGGTCAAGGTATTGAAAATGGATGTCGAGGGTATTGAGTGCAGGATATTGACTAAGATGATCAAGACCGGAATTATCTATGTGGTTGACCAGGTATTCGTCGAAACACACGACCATAAGGTCCCTCAGTTAAAAGCGGAAACCGACGCAGTAAGAGAGCTTCTGATCACAAGGGGAATACGGAACGTAAGTCTGAATTGGAAATGATGAAGGTACCCGACATGACAACTGGAACTCCAAATGGGAGCCTGACGGCACGGGCCGGACTGAATTTCGCCAGCCAGATACTGCAGTCAGGCGCCCATTTCCTTGTGGGGTTTGTCGTAGTTCCGATTGTTGTGAGGGGGCTGGGAAGGGAGCTCTACGGCGCGTGGGTGATCATTCAGCAGACCGTAGGATACCTCTCACTCTCCGATATGCGCCCCATGGGCACCTTGAAGTATACCCTCGGAGTGCGACAGCATCTGAGCGACACTGATGAAAAAAGAAGGCAGATCGGGGCGGCACTTCTGTTGTGGTGCCTGACCTTTCCGATTTTCCTTGCGATGGCAGCTGGAGCGGTGATCTGGGCTCCCTCATTCATACGAGTGGGATCGGCACATATGGTCACAGTCCGCTGGTCTCTAGTGATTATCCTGTTTTCAGTGGCTATGGACCGCGTTTTGGCGATCCCGGCAAACGTACTGCGCGCTCAAAACATAGAATATAAGGCGATGGGGCTTCAGGCGGCGACAGTCCTTGCTGGCGGCATGTTCATGGCAGGTGCCATCTATGCAGGCTACGGGCTCATTGGTGTTGCTGGAGCCTCTCTCGCCGCCCTTCTTCTTTCATCGACGATCCGTTTTTTTGTCGCTAAACGATTCCTGACATGGTTCGGGGTCTCTCGACCGTCAATGCCTGAGGTTAAACGGTTCGCCGGCCTGACAGTATGGACGACTCTGCATGCTCTTGGCCAAATGCTCATGATCGGGGGGGATATCTTCATCGCGGGTATAGTCCTGGGACCGGATTCCGCAGCGATTTATGCCACAACACAGGCAGCCCTGCGAATGGCGACAGAGCCTCTGGGAAAGTTTCTTTTTTCTTGCTCCCCCGGAGTATACGGGCTCTGCGGTCAGAGAGCTTGGGAAAGGCTGGCTATCATACGGATTGAACTGTGGGTGATGTGCTTGTCAGCCTTGGCAGTGGTCGGTTCGGTAGTCGTAATTCTCAATAAGCCATTCCTCTCGCTTTGGGTAGGAGAAGGCTTCTTTGGAGGCCATCCCCTGAACCTGTGTCTGGTGTTCGTTGCATTGGGAAAGCTCCTTTACATGATTGACAGCTTTGTTATGGGCGGCATGCTTGAACTTCGGCGACTTTCTTTGGCTTCGATTACCAGCTGCGTCTTTGGGCTTGGAACTGGGGTGCTTTTGTCCAGCAAATATGGAGTGACAGGTATGGCATTAGGAGCGTGCATAGCCCAATATGCACAGCTGATGTATTTTCAGGCGTACCTCTCCAGTCAATCGAGCCGCTTCGGCAAGGCATTCGCATACAGAGTTGCTCGTCCCTTTGCTGTCATGCTGGGCACGGTTGCTGTTTCAGCAATATTGCGGAATTTCGTCGACGCGTGCGGCTGGACTACCTGCGCACTGCTTGTCCTGCTTTTCGGGGGTATATCCGCATGTATCGTCTGGCTGCTTGGACTGTCGGAAGTGGACCGTGAGAGCCT
>VGOH01000076.1 GCA_016875955.1 Chloroflexota bacterium | reverse complement strand
TATGCAAACAAAACCATGATTTCCCTTTGTTTGACGGAGGAGGCGCATATCCCGTAAAGTATCAGAGGACAGAATCGTCCGGTTTCAGTAATTGCAAAATAAGGAGGAGGTAGCAAAACATGCCATGCGGCTCCGGCAAATTCACCTATGAGATGGTGGACGGTTGGGCCAAGCTGCCCAAAGGAGCATCATTTCTGGATATCGGCGGCATCTCCATTGATGCGCAGGACCGCGTTTTTGTGCTGAACCGCAGTACCGAACACCCGGTGATGGTCTTTGACCGCGAAGGCAACTTTTTAACTTCTTGGGGTAAGGGACTTTTCAAGCGCGCTCATGGCAGCGGCGTTGGTCCCGACGGTGCCATCTACTGCACCGATGATAAAAACCACACCGTGCGCAAGTTCACCCCGGAAGGGAAAGTACTGATGACGCTGGGCCAAGAGGACCAGCCATCAGATACTGGCTATGAGCAGGACTGGTTCGAATTCTTCTGGAGCCTGACCACAATCACCAAAGGGGGGCCGCCATTTAACCGCCCCACCGGGGTGGCCATAACTGAGTCAGGGACTATCTACGTGTCTGATGGCTACGGCAATGCCCGGGTGCATAAGTTTACCCCTGACGGCAAGCTGTTGCTGTCGTGGGGTGGGCCGGGCTATCGTCCAGGCGAGTTCCGTCTGCCGCACAATATAGCTGTGGACAAGCAGGAGAGAGTGTGGGTTCCTGACCGTGAGAACAGCCGTGTCCAGATTTTCAACAGCAGTGGGAAATTCCTTGACCAGTGGGAGAACTTCATCCGTCCCACCGATGTCTGCTTTGATGATGAGGGCAATGTCTATGTTTCCGAACTGTGTCTTCAGGTGAGCATCTTCAGCCCGAATGGTAAGCTGCTGGCGCGCTTGGCAAACGGGAGGCAGGAAAAGGACCCGGCAAAGGCTCTGTTCGTGGCACCGCACGCTATCGCCCTTGATTCCCGCGGGGACATCTACGTTGGTGATGTCTCCTGGACGCACAGCAAGATTGACCGTGGTGCCAATGTGCTGCGGAAGCTCGTCCGCAAGTAACGATTGGATTACCAGAGAGGGAGAGAAAATGGCCAGAAAAAAGGTGATTGTGCCCGAGACGATACACCCGGTGGGCCCGAAGATTTTGCAACCGGTGGCTGATGTTATTTACGAAGCGGAGAGACCGGGCAAGCCTCTGCGTGACCATATCACCGAGGCCCATGCCATCATTGTCAGGCTGGGGGAAATCGACCGGGAACTGCTGGAGCAGGCGAAGAACCTGATGATAATCGCCAAGCACGGCGTTGGCATCGACAATATAGATATTAAGGCGGCCACGGAGAAAAAGGTGGTGGTTATCAATACGCCGCTGGCCAATGCCGAATCAGTCGCCGAGCATGACCTGGGCCTGATGCTCGCCATTAACAAGAAGATAGTGGACGCTGACCGTCATATCCGCCTGGGCAAGCCGAAGTCGCGGCAGCAACTGGTCGGTGTGGAGCTGAAGGACAAGAAGCTGGGCCTCATCGGCATGGGCCACATCGGCTCCACGCTGGCCCACCAGTGTCAGGCGGCGTTCAACATGAAAGTCAATGGCTACGACCCCTATGTTTCCCGGGAAAAGGCCAGCAAGCTTGGCATCACCAAGGTGGAGAAATTGGACGAAATACTGCGTGATGCCGACTATGTGGTCATCTGCGTGCCATTGACCAAAGAGACGGCCAATATGATTGGCGCCAGGGAACTGAGCCTGATGAAGAAAGACGCTTTTCTGATAAACAGCTCGCGGGGCGGGATTGTTGATGAGGACGCCCTCTACGACCATCTGTCAAAGGGTAAGATAGCCGGCGCCGCACTGGACGTTTTCCGCAAAGAGCCGCCGCTATCCGACAATCCTCTGTTCAGCCTGGATAACTTCATCGGTACGCCGCACATTGGCGGCGGAACCGTTGAGGCGATGCAGCGGATGGCGACGACATGCGCCGAGGAAATTCTCCGGATGTTCCGCGGCGAAAGGCCGGAATTCCCCCTGAATCCGGAAGTGCTTGGCTAGTGTTTCCTGAAACATGGGGGAGCGTTTATTTATGCGCTCCCCCTTTTTACTTGAGCTCTGAAATCACCTGTCTCTAGACAAAGGTTATGCCGCCGTCAACCAGCAGCGTCTGGCCGGTAACGTAGTCGGACGCGTCCGAGGCCAGAAACACGGCGGCGCCAGCATAGTCCCTGGGGTATGCTTCCCGGCCAATCGGTATGCCCTCAAGTATTTTTTTCAGGTCGTCCGGGTTATCTTTAAAGTATTTTTCGTTGATGGGCGTGATGGTCAGGCCGGGGCCGATGGCGTTTACATTTATGTTATACTTGCTCCACTCCATGGCCAGGCAGCGGGTCAGGTGGGAGACACCGGCCTTGGCGGTGGCATAGACACCGCGGCCCGACTGAGTTATCTGGGACAGTATAGAAGAGATATTGATGATTTTACCCTTTTTTCTTTTTATCATCTCCCGCCCCACCAGCTGGCAGCAGAAGAAGAGGCCTCTCAGGTTGGTATTGTGGATGGTATCCCACTCCTCTTCCTCAAAGTCTTCCAGCGGCTTGCGTATGATGACGCCCGCGTTGTTGACCAGGATATCAATTTTCCGGAACTGTTTCAGTACTTCCTTCACCATGGCGGCAATGGAAGCCTTCTGGCTGACATCGGTGGGGACGGCTATGGCCTTATAGCCCTCTTTGCGCAGTGTCTCCGCCGCTTTCTGCCCCTCCGCCGCCCGGCGGTTGGCGATGACCACGGTGGCGCCGGCGCCGGCCAGGCCCCGGGCGATGCCGAAGCCAATGCCCTGGTTGCCGCCGGTGACGATAGCTATCCTGCCCGACAGGTCAAACATGTCCATTTTTTCAGCCTCCTTGACGACTGTTATTTCATTTCCTGATGGAATTTTTTCAGTTTATTTTGAAATTCTGGCTTTTCCCAGACTTTCGGGTTAACCAGTGTCTCCGGCTTCTGGCCATCAATCATCTGGCGTATCTGTTTGGCAATCAGTTCCCACATGGTGATGTAAAATTCATCGACCAGGGCGATGGAATGTGGGGTCAGGATGGTGTTTTCCAGCTTGAACAGGGGGTTGTCCGCTGGGGTTGGCTCCTGCTCGTAGACGTCTATGCCGGCACCCGCTATCCAGTTCTCCTTCAGTGCTTTGACCAGCGCTGCCTCGTCGATGACCGGACCGCGCGAGGTGTTGATGATATAGGCGGTCTTTTTCATCTTCCTCAGCTCTTTCTCACCGATAAGATGGCGCGTCTTTTCGCTCAGGGGGCAGCTGACGTTCACGAAGTCTGACTGGCTCAGCACCGTGTCCATGTTAACAAGCTGCACGCCGATGTCTTTTACGGCATCTTGGGTGATGTAGGGGTCGTAGGCGATGTGTTTCATGCCGAAGGGCTTGGCCAGCCGGAACAGGTCATGGCCGATATTGCCCACGCCGATTGAGCCCAGCGTCTTTCCGCTGAGGCCAATGCCGGGGTAATTTTTTCTGCCTTCGTCCCACTTCCCGGCGCGGGTCACCATGTCTTTAACACGAAGTCGCGTCGCCAGGGTCAGCATCATCGCCATGATGCCGGTGGCCACCGGTCGGCGTACGGCGGCCGGAACGATGAAGAGGGCAACGCCGGCGTCGGTGCAGGCGGGCACGTCTACCATGTCGTACCCGACGCCGCCGCGGTGGATGGAAAGGAGTTGGGGGCTGCCGGACAGCGTCTGTCTGGTCCAGTAGGGAGCGAAGGAAATCACCATATCGTACCCGTGGGTCTGCTCCGTGGTAACCTCGGTCAGGTACTCCTGGAACTTGTCCCACTCCACATCCGGCATCTTGTCCAGTATGGAAGGCCCGGGGCCGGGACTCACCGACCTTCCCTTGGCATCAAAAAGGTCGCGGGTAACGGCCACTCTTGCTTTTCTGCCCATTTTACGGTTCCTCCTGCTCTGCTTTTTTAATATAGCTTAATTATGAACTGTGCCAGTCTAGCCTATAAGCTGGCGTGAGCGCTCAATGGTGGGGCGCAGCGCTTCAACATTGCCGTTGAGGACGTAGCCGACGAGGAGCAGGTTATAGCCTGCCTTGGCCCATTTGGCCAGAGTCTCGGGGACAAAGCCCCCGATGCCGGCCACCTTGCCCGCTTTCTGGCATATCTGCAGTATCTGTTTCAACTTCTCCTCCACAGCGGGCGCGGTCACCACTTCGGCGGCCACCGCTTTCGGGTTAAGAGCGCCCATGCTGAGGGACAGGTCAAACGGCCCGACAATGGTGCCGGTCACTCCTTCAAGGCTGAAAATGTGGTGCAGATTATTGATGTTCTCCAGGCTTTCCGTCTGGGGAAAGCACATCGTGTTGTTGTTGACGTAGTCCATGAGGGAGCGGAAAGGCACCTTGGTCAGGTCCTGAGAGTCAATCAGGTAGGGGCTCAGACCAATGCCGGTGCCCCGGTGCCCGATGGGCGGGAAGTAGGACATATCTACGGCGTGGGCAGCCTCCGCCGCGGTGTTGACCAGAGGCAGCATCAGCCCATTGACGCCGGCATCAAGGTAACACCGGTAATAGGCAGCTTTATCCTCGGTCCGCATCAGGAGCGTCATATCCATCTCGTGGCAGGCGCGGACATACTCCCAGACCGTTTCCTTGTTCATCAGGCTGTGTTCCGTCTCCAGCATTAAAAACTCATCGCCCAGGTCCTTCAGTGCCTTGACTATTTTCTTCGGCTCACCTCCCGGCCCGATGAGCTGACCGAATACTTTGCCGCCGGCCGCCAGTTTCTTTTTCAGATTATAGGTTGTGTTCAGTCCCAAAGTTGAGGTCCTCCTTAATAAAAAATATTTACCATGCAGGGTAAGTCACCATCAGCAAGGTTACCCAAACTGCTCACCCCGTGTCAAGTTAGTCTCAATAATGGGTTTTGTTTGCTTTCAGTTGCTGCCACGATACTCACCCCCTTGGTCCCCCTCTCAAACAGGTTTGTCTTTGGCGCTCCATCTTAATAATGTTTGAGAGGGGGAGAGCTTTTGAGAGGGGGCAGAGCCCCCTCTCCTCTATACTCCCCTCTCCAGCCATTAATGTTTGCGGTCTTTTGCCAGTGATTCTGGCTGGAGAGGGGACAGGGGTGAGGTGAGCACATAACAGCCAGATGCGAATAAGACCCCAATAATGGTCTGTTTGCGGTGCCGAGAGCGTTGCTGGTATAATTGGATGCAATCTTGCGGGCGAGAGTAAAAGAGGTATGTTATGAAAGCGGAAATTATTTCTATCGGCACTGAGCTACTCTTGGGCGAGATTGTTGACACCAACACGCCGCATCTGGCCAACGAGCTGGCCGTGCTCGGTATTGACCTCTATTTCACTTCGTCCGTGGGCGATAATATGGGCAGGTTGCAGGGCGTTCTCAAGCAGGCCTGGGACAGGTCAGACATCATCCTTACCACCGGCGGCCTGGGCCCGACGCTGGGCGACCTCACCCGTGATGCCATTGCCACGTTCCTGGGCGAGAAGACCACAGTGGACCCCAAGCTAAAGCAGGACCTGATAAACTTTTTTGCCCGGCGGGGCCTGGAAATGCCGCAGAGGAATATCAAACAGGCCACGCTTATCCCCTCGGCAACATCGCTGCCCAACCCGCGGGGCACCGCACCGGGCTGGTGGGTGGAAAAGGAGGGCAGGATAATCGTGGCCATGCCCGGCCCTCCGGGAGAGATGCAGTACATGTGGGAAAATCAGGTGCTGCCCAGATTGCAGGCGAAGACGGGGGCGGTCATCCTGACGCGGATGCTCAAGACGTTCGGCGTGTCTGAAGCCCTACTTGATGAGAAGCTGGCCGGCCTGACGTCTTCCGCGAACCCGACGCTGGCGACCTACGCCAAGCTTGATGGCATCTATATCCGCATTGCCGCCAAAGCGGGCAGTCAAAAGGAAGCACGGGGCATGGTGGATAAGACTGAGGCCGAGGTCAGGGCCATCCTGGGCGATATCTTCTGGGGGGTGGGCGATGATACTCAGGAATCTGTGGCAGGCAGGGCGCTCCTGA
>VGOH01000075.1 GCA_016875955.1 Chloroflexota bacterium | reverse complement strand
CCAGATACCCCCACCTCAATATATCCACCGTATACCGGACGCTGGAGCTGCTCCATCGGCTTGGCCTGGTAACGGAGACCGACCTTGGTGGAGGACGGGTCCGCTATCACCCGGCGGACAAGGGCCATCATCACCACTTGGTCTGCCAGGAGTGCGGCCGGGTGGTTGACCTGGACGAGTCAGTGCTGGAAGACCTGAAGAAAGTGCTGCGTCAGGATTACCAGTTTGAACCGGATATACGGCATCTGGCCTTCTTTGGCACCTGTGCCGATTGCCGGAAATAAAAAATTTTAGCTATATATTGCAAACATTTGCAATTGCATAAAATTGCTGGTGATTTGCAGGGGAGAAAGGAAGCAGAATAAATGAGTAAAAAGCGTTATGTGTGGCCAGTGATTTTCATGATTTCGACCATTATGGCGAGCCTCCTTTCGGGCGGCTGCGCGGCCAAAGGCGCCGAAAAACTTCAGGTGGCCACAAGCACGGGGCTGCTTGCCCAGATTGCGGAAAGGGTGGGCGATGAGATGGTGGACGTGGTCAATATCATTCCGCCGGCGCAGTGTCCAGGCCATTTTGATGTCAAGCCGGGTGATATCCAGATGCTGGCCGATGCCGACATATTTCTGATGCACGGCTGGCAGGGGGAAAAATTCACCGACGATTTGATAGCCTCGGCGAATAACCCCGACCTGAGCGTTTTCAAGGTTGATGTGCCCGGCAACTGGATGACACCTCAGGTGCAGTCACAGGCGATAGATATAGTTACCGGCATTATCGGTCAGGCTGATGAAAGAAACAGCGCTGCTTTTCAAAAAAATGCCGCAACTTTCAAAACATCGGTCAATGCCAAAGGGGCGGAAATGGCCGACAAGCTGGCCAGGGCGAACGTTTCGGAAGTAAACGTGCTGTGTGCCGACCAGCAGGCAGGGTTCATCCAGTGGGCCGGATTCAATGTTGTGGCTACCTTCGGCCGACCTGAGGACCTGACACCACAGGTGGTTAAGGAGCTGGTGGACAAGGGGCGGGAGGGCAAAGTAATCCTGGTAATTGATAATATGCAGAGCGGTCAGGACGCCGGCGCCGGCATTGCTGAGGAACTAAAAAGCGCCCGGGTAATCCTTTCCAACTTCCCCGGCGGCTATGAGGGCATGGAAACCTGGGAGAAGACAATTGAATATAATGTGGCCCTTTTGCTGACGGCAACTGGTCGGTAAAAACGATGCCGATGGTTTGACATGAGCGAAACGATAATAGACATTAAAAATGCCGTGGTATCCTATCGGGAAAACGTGGCCCTGCAAGGCGTGTCGCTCAGGGTTAAGGCCGGGGAATTTGTCGGCATCATCGGCCCCAACGGCGCGGGCAAGACGACGCTGCTGACGGTGGTCAACGGGCTGGGCAGGCTGCTGAGCGGACAGGTAAAGGTGCTGGGACACCGACTTGTTCCCGGCAATGGCCGTTCTTTGCGCAAGAAGGTCGGCTACGTCGCCCAGGTGCAGAACATCGACCCGCGCATGCCGATGAACGTGCGCGAGGTGGTGATGATAGGTCGCTACGGGCGGCTGGGCCTGCTGAGCCGGCCGGGGGGGCGAGACTGGGAGGTGGTGGACGAAATGCTGGAGCTGGTAGGCATGAGCCACCTGGCACGAAGGCCCATCGGCCACCTTTCCGGCGGTGAGCAGCAGCGCGTGGCCATTGCCCGCTGTCTGGCGCAGGAGCCAGAGCTCTTCCTGCTTGATGAGCCGACCGCTTCGCTGGACTGGAAAGCGCAGACCGATATCCTAGAGCTGGTGAGGGAAGTCCACGAGGCCAGAACCCTCACCACTCTGTTTGTCACCCATGACCTGGGCTGCCTGCCCGTCGCCTGCGACCGTGTCGTCCTGATGAAGGCGGGGCAAATCTGGGGCGAAGGCCGTCCGGCTGACCTGCTCACCAGTGAAAACCTGAGCCATCTTTATGATATGCCCGTTGCCGAGGTGGAAAAGCGGCGGGCGGAAAATATTCCGGTATGAGGTAGGTTGCCTTGTCCATTTTTGAATACCAGTTCATGCAGAATGCCATCCTCACCGCCTTATTGGGTGGCGTCGCCTGCGGCAGCATCGGGGTCTTCGTGGTGCTGATGCACATGCCGTTCATCGGGGTCTGCATGTCGCATGCCGCCTTTGCCGGGGCGCTGCTCGGCCTGTGGCTGGGCTTCAATCCCTTAATCGGGGCCTTCGTCTTCAGCCTGCTGGCGGCGGCTGTGGTCGGCCCACTGGCCGACCGCGGAGAGCTCAGCCCGGAGACCTCGGTGGGGGTGATATTCTCGCTCATGCTCGGCCTGGCGTTTCTGTTCATGGGCGTGATGCCCGGCACCAAGTCGGGAGCGCTGGAATTGCTCTGGGGCAGCATTCTCACCAATACCAGGGGCGATGTCATCCTGCTGGCGCTCGTGGCAGTCCTGGTGGTGGGTTTGATAGTTGCCTTTTATAAGGAGATACAGGCGACTATTTTTCACCGCGGCATGGCGCTTTCGGTAGGCATCCCGGCCACAGCGATATTATACGGGATACTTTTTTTGACCGGCGCTACCATTACTGCCAGCCTGCGTTCCGTCGGCGGCATCCTCATTTTCAGCCTGATATTGAACCCGGCGGCAGCCGCCTACCAGCTCACCTACAGCATGAAGAGGATGTTTCTGTTTGCCGCCGGTTTCGGCGTGCTATCGGGCTGGATGGGGCTTTTATTTTCCTATCTGTTCAATATACCCAGCGGGGCGACCATCGTGGTCACCTCGTCGGTTATCTTCCTGCTGGCGGCCGTCTTTTCACCCAAGCGCCGGGTAAAGGGCTGGCAGGCGAAACCGCTGGCGGAGGCGGGCCATGATTAAGACCTATTTCAACGGTAAGGCGGCCATCTGGGACAGGGTCGCGGCCGAAAAGGACCAGTCCAAGCTGCAGCAGATGGTGGCGCGTCTGGACATCAGGCCGGGCTCGGTGGTACTGGACGTGGGCACCGGCACCGGTGTCTTTCTGCCCCTTTTAATACAGAGCCTAGGCAGCGACGGGAAGATAGTGGCTATTGATATCGCTGAGGAAATGCTGCAAAGGGCCAGGATGAAGGGGTTCAACGGGGCGGTGGCTTTCCTGAATGCCGATGCCGCCCATATTCCGCTGCCGGAAGCATCGGTTGACAGCGTGGTCTGCTACTCCAGTTTTCCCCATTTTCAGGATAAACCGAGGGCACTCATGGAGATATACCGCGTGGTCAGAAGCGGTGGCCGCCTCTTTATCTGCCATACTTCATGTCGGGAAGCGATAAACGGGCTGCACAACGGTATTCCCGAGGTGACCCATGATGTTATCCCCGAAGAGGATGAAATGCGCTGGCTGCTGTCAGCTGCTGGTTTCGTTGAGATAGAGATAGAAGACAACCATGAGAACTATCTCTGCCGGGCATCAAAGCAGGGCTAGCTTAAAGAAACTCGGGTCAAACTCAAGGCTGATGTCCAGCGCTTTGGGGGAGTGAGTGAGGGCACCTATTGAGATATAATCCACTCCGGTCTGGGCGGCCTGGCGGACATTGGACAGGTTTATCTCGCCCGAGGCCTCAATCTTGACCTTGCCCTTCAGCGATTTCACCACCCGGCGCATATCGTCAGGGCTCATGTTGTCCAGCATGATGATGTCGGCGCCGGCCTCGGCGGCCTCCCTGGCTTCATCTATGGAGGTTACCTCCACTTCAACCTTGAGCCCTCTGGGGACGTTTTCCCTGGCTTTGGTCACGATATCCTTGAGGCTCATGCCGATGGCACGTAATGCTGCCAGGTGATTATCCTTGATTAAGATTCCATCGCCCAGGTGCAGGCGGTGGTTTTTGCCACCGCCCTGGCTCACGGCATGTTTTTCCAGTAGGCGGAGACCTGGAGAGGTCTTTCGGGTGTCGGCAATGTAAGTTTCCAGGCCGTGCATTTCGGCGGCATATTTTGCCGTCAGCGAGGCAATGCCGCTGAGACGCTGCAGGAAATTGAGCGCGGTGCGTTCTGCGTTGAGGATACTGATTACCCTGCCGGAAACCTGAGCAATTTTAGCGCCGGGCTGGACTCTGGTGCCATCTCTGGCAATGGTGCGGAAAGTGACCGAAGGGTCAACCCTGAGGAAGACCCTTCCGGCTATATCCACGCCAGCCACGATGCCCGCTTCTTTGGCCGATATGGTAGCCCGGCCAGTAAGTTCCGGCGGGACAAGTATCTCACTGGTGACATCGCCATGTCCGAGGTCTTCGGCCAGGGCAAGGTCAATGATGGCGGCTATCTGTTCTGCTTCGGTCGGCGCTTTCCTCATCATTTTTCCATTATAAATTACCCTGCGGTAAAGACAATATGCTGCTGCCACTCCTCGGACGTTCTGGGGAAATCAGAGCGGAAGTGGGCACCGCGACTTTCCTCCCGTAGCAAGGCGGCTTCAGTTATCAACCTGCCGGTCAGCACCAGGTTGTGCAGCTCGTGGGAAGGGCGGTCGGTGGGTGGCGGCAATTTATGCTGCCATACTGCCAGAATATCGGCGGCCTTGGTCAGGCCAGCACGGTCACGTATCACACCGACATGGTTCCAGGTCAGTTTCTGCAGGCTGGCAAAACTGGGTCTGGGGAACGAACCTGTGGCCTTTCTCTCGCTGAGCTTGCAGTGAATCTCCCGTCGTTTGAGGGCAGCCGATGGGCCGGCTTTGGCTCCCCGGGCTGTCCTTTCCATGATGCGCTTGCTGAAGACGACCACCTCAAGCATGGAGTTTGATGCCAGGCGGTTGGCCCCGTGAACGCCGGTGCAGGCGGTTTCGCCGGTGGCGAACAGCCCGGACACGTTCGTTTCCCCCCAGCTGTTGGTCTTGATGCCGCCCATCATATAATGGGCGGCCGGCGCCACCGGAATCAGCTCTCTGGTGATATCAAGGCCATGGTCAAGGCAGAAGCGGTAAATATGGGGAAAGCGGGTGGTAATCACGTAGGGGGAGAGCTGGGTGACATCAAGGTAGACCTGGTCCGAGCCGGTCTTCTGCATCTCGTAAAGAATGCTGCGCGCCACCACATCGCGCGGCGCCAGGTCGCCCTGCGGCGCGTAGTCGGGCATGAACCGGCGTCCTTTCACGTTGCGCAGAATCCCGCCCTCGCCCCGGACCGCCTCGGAAATGAGGAAAGGCGTCACCCCGGGAAGGTGCAGGGCGGTGGGGTGGAACTGGAAAAACTCCATGTCCATAATCTCGGCGCCCACCTTGAAGGCAAGCGCGATGCCATCGCCGGTGGCGATGTCGGAGTTGGTGTTGAATTTGAAGAGCTGGCCGGCGCCGCCGGTGGCGAGAATGAGGTGCCGGCACTGGAATATCTCCGTGGCACCGGTATGGCAGTCCAGCACCTTAACGCCGGCGACCGAATTTTTTTCCACCAGAATTTCTGCCGCCTGGCTGTATTCAAACACCGGAACTCGGGCGGCACGGATACGTCGGCTGAGGGTGACCTCAATGTGTTCGCCGGTGGCATCGCCGCCAGCATGTAAGATGCGGGGGACGCTGTGGGCGGCTTCCAGCGTGAGCGCAATCCTGCCGTCCAGCGTATCAAACGGGACGCCGATATTAACCAGTTCCGCAATGCGGGCCGGCGCTTCATTGACCAGGATTCGTACCGCCTCTTCATCGCACAGGCCGTTGCCGACGGCGATGGTATCTTTATAGTGCAGGTCCGGGGAATCGTCCTGCCCGATGGCAGCAGCGATACCCCCCTGAGCGTGCCTGGTATTGCAGTCCTCAATACTGCCCTTGGTTATCACCAGCACGTGGCCCTGCTCCCGGGCGAGGAGCGCCGTGTAGAGGCCAGCGATGCCGCTGCCTATGATGACATAATCATAATGTTTCACGGGTTACTTCTCTTGGCGCTGGCCGGCGATGCTGGCCCGGGCAATGCGGATGGTGGCTCCCGACTCAATTTTCAGGACGACACTGTCCTCGCTCAGGCTCTCCACCACGCCGTAGATGCCGCCGGTGGTGATGACCTTGTCCCCCCGTTTCAGCTCCTGCATCAATTCCTGGTGTCTTTTCTGCTGCCGTCGCTGCGGTCTAATGATGAGGAAGTAGAAGATAGCGACCAGCAGGACGACGAAGATGATAAGTGTCCAGTCAAAACCG
>VGOH01000074.1 GCA_016875955.1 Chloroflexota bacterium | reverse complement strand
AGCGGCCTCCCCGGTCATCTCGCCGGGTGCCTGTTCCGATAATGCGCCCACCTTTTCCGGGAGCGCCTCCGGCGCCTCTTCAAGCGGCGGGTAATGGGCTGGAATCAATTTGCCGATGATAACGTTCTCTTTGAGGCCAATCAGCTTGTCTATTTTCCCATATACCGCGGCTTCAGTGAGCACACGGGTTGTTTCCTGGAAGGAAGCCGCCGCCAGCCAGCTAGCCGTGTTCAACGAGGCTCTGGTGATGCCCAGCAGCACCGTGTGCGCTGTGGCCGGCTCACCGCCTTCCGCCAGCACTTTGGCGTTTATATCCTCGTAGACAAACCTTTCCACCAGTTCATCCGGAACCAGGTCAGTATCGCCGGCGAAGTCAATGCGCACTTTGGTCAGCATCTGATGGGCGATAATCTCAATGTGCTTATCGTTGATATTGACGCCCTGTGAGCGGTACACTTTCTGGACTTCATCAACAAGGTATTGCTGCACGGCTTCGCGCCCGAGGATGCGCAGGATGTCCTGAGGGTTAACCGAGCCATCGGTAAGCTGCTGGCCAGCACGTATCGTGTCTCCTGACTGGACCCTGATGCCGGCCGCCGTGGGGACAATGTACTCCCTTTCCTCGCGTTCTTCATAACTGATGAACAACTGCCCGTGGGCAATGCTGACCTCGCCGGCAATGCGTGCCACGATGGGCGGTGTCTCCTCGGCGGGCTTAACGGCCTTGCTTTTGGCTTTCTTTTGTGGGGCTTTGGTGGCGAGCACCGTGCCGATATCCACCCACTGTTTGTCCGGCACCGCTGCCTGCCAGCCGGCAGGGAGGGCATATTCATCGCGGTAAGTCTCGGAACTCGTGATCTTGATTCTCCGTCCCTGGTCATCCTGAATAACTTCGGCAGTGCCATCTATTTCGGAAATAATGGCCTGACCTTTGGGGGTTCGGGCCTCAAATAGCTCTTCCACTCTGGGCAGACCGCTGGTGATGTCCAGGCCGACAACGCCGCCGGTGTGGAAGGTACGCAGAGTAAGCTGGGTGCCCGGTTCGCCGATGCTCTGGGCGGCGATGATGCCAACCGCTGTCTTGGGTTCAACCAGCCTGCCATGGGCCAGGTCTCGTCCATAGCACGCCTGACAGATACCCCGTTTGGACTGGCAGGAAAGGGGCGACCTGACGTGCACCCGGCTGATTCCGGCGTTGATGATTTCGGCCACTTTCTGTTCATCGATTTCCTCATTTCGGTCGGCGATGATTTTTCCGGTTTTGGGATGGGCTACCGGGCTTGCCACCAGCCGGCCAGAAATGCGCTCAATAAACGGTGGCAGCAGTGTTTTTTCCTGCGGCTCTGAAATCCAGATACCGTCCACGGTGCCGCAGTCCTCTTCAAAAATAATGACGTCCTGGGAGACATCAATAAGTCGGCGGGTCAGGTAACCGCTTTCCGAGGTTCTCAGCGCGGTATCGGCCAGGCCTTTTCGGGCGCCGTGCGTGGAGATGAAGTACTCCAGAACGGTATGTCCTTCCCGCAGGCTGGATTTAATGGGGTAGTCAATGATTTTGCCGGAAGGGTCGGTCATCAGACCGCGCATGCCGGCCATCTGCGTTATCTGGGAAATATTACCTTTGGCGCCGGAAGTGGCCATCATGTGTATGCCGCCGTAGCGGTCAAGGGTATCCGAGATGGTGCTGGTGATGCGGTCCATGGTTTCCATCCAGACGCCAACGACGCTGTTATACCGCTCATCGTCGGTTATCAATCCGCGGTTCAACTGGTTCTCAATGATGGCTATCCTCTCTTCCGCTTCTTCAAGTAACTTGGCTTTGCCTTCCGGAACCTCAATATCATTCATGGCAATGGTAATGCCGGACTTGGTGGCGTAGCGGAAGCCTAACTGCTTGACGCTGTCAAGCACCCTGGCGGTCTTTTCGTCATCTAGTATACGACAGCACTCCGAGACAATCTGCTTAAGTCCGGCCTTGTCAATGATTTTGTTCTGGAAGCCAAGTTCCGGCGGGAGGATTTCGTTAAATATTATCCGACCTACGGTGGTCTCAATTTGTTGGCCGTCTTTCCCCTGGTCTCTGACCAGGATTTTAGCGCGGAGGTCAACATTGCCCATCTCATAGGCGAGCTTGGCTTCATCAAAGCTGCCGAATCGCCTGCCTTCACCTTTGGCGTCGGGCCTTTCCGTGGTGAGATAGTAACAGCCAAACACCATATCAAGGGTGGGGGTAACCGTTGGTTCACCGCTGCTGGGCAGCAGCATGTTGTGCCGGCTGAGCGCCAGCTCTCTCGCCTCGCGTACCGCGGCCCTGGAGAGCGGGATATGACAGGCCATCTGGTCGCCATCAAAGTCAGCATTGAACGCCGAGCAGACGAGCGGGTGAATCTGGATGGCGCTGCCATCAATAAGCACTGGCTCAAATGCCTGAATGCTGAGGCGGTGCAGGGTGGGTGCCCGGTTCAGCCAGACGGGTCGCTCCTTGACCACTTCTTCCAGGATATCGTACACTTCCGGCTTGGCCCTCTCCACCAGTCGCCGGGCGCTCTTGATATTCGGGGCGAGCCCCTGCATTACCAGGCGGTGCATGACAAAGGGCTTGAAGAGCTCCAGGGCCATGCGTCTGGGCAGGCCGCACTGGTTCAGCCTGAGCTCCGGGCCGACCACGATGACAGAGCGGCCGCTATAATCCACCCTTTTGCCGAGCAGGTTCTGGCGGAACCGCCCCTGTTTGCCACGGAGCATATCGGAGAGCGACTTCAATTTATGATTGCCGCTCACCGAGATGGCGCGGCCGCGCCGGCCGTTATCAATTAGCGAGTCAACAGCCTCCTGTAGCATCCGCTTCTCGTTGCGGATGATGATTTCCGGGGCACCGATTTCTATCAGGTGGCGCAGGCGATTATTGCGGTTGATAACCCGCCGGTAAAGGTCATTGAGGTCGCTGGTAGCGAATCTGCCGCCATCGAGCTGGACCATGGGCCGCAGGTCCGGGGGCAATACCGGCAGGACCGTCAGTATCATCCATTCCGGTTTGTTGCCGCTGTTGCGGAACGCCTCCACCACCCGCAGCTGCTTGCTCGCTTTCTTGCGCTTCTGTCCCGAAGAGGACTGGGTTTCCAGCAGCAAATCATTGCGCAGCTTATCCAGGTCAATGTCCTGTATAATCTGCAGGATGGCTTCAGCGCCCATCCCGGCTTCAAAAATCTCGCCATGTTTCAGCTTCATTTCATGGTACTGGCTCTCATTGAGCATCCCTTTCACATGCAGGTTTTTCAGCTGCTCCACCTCGTTGGTCAGGTTTTCCTCAAGCTGTATCTTCTCCTCGGTGGCATGGCGGCGCAGTTCGTTGATTTCCTCAACGCTGGCCCCTTCCTTCTCCATCTGGGCAATTCTTTCATCAACCACCTTCTGCCGTTCGGCAATTTCCGCGGAGGTACTTTCCTGCAGTTGTCTTATCGCTTCCTGGCGTGCCTCTTCATTGACCGAGGTTATCATGTAGTTGGAAAAGTAGAGGACGTGTTCCAGGCTGCGTGGTGAAAGGTCAAGCAGTAGGCCCAGGCGGCTGGGGGTTCCCTTGGCGAACCAGATATGGCTTACCGGGCAGGCCAGCTCAATATGGCCCATACGTTCCCGGCGGACCTTGGCCCGGGCCACCTCAACACCGCACTTGTCGCAGATTACGCCCTTGTAGCGAATTTTCTTATACTTGCCGCAGTAACACTCAAAGTCCTTGGTGGGGCCAAATATTCTCTCGCAGAACAGGCCGTCACGTTCTGGTTTCAGCGTGCGGTAATTGATGGTTTCCGGCTTGGTTACCTCACCGTATGACCAGCTCCGGATCTGCTCCGGCGAGGCCAGAGAAATACGCACCGCATCAAAATCATTAATCTCCAGCATCTTCTTCTGTTACCTCTCTTAAAAACGTATCTTCAATCTCATTAGACTCGGCATCCGGTACGGCGGGTTCTTCTTCAGCTTCAGTTAAATCGGCTTCCAGTTTGGGGGTTTCTTCAAGGGCAACTGGTCCGGCCTCCGGCCTGCTGGCCTCTTCAATCGCTTCTTCACCGGCGATAATGCCCGCTTCTCTTTCGTTGATTACCTCAAGGGCCAGACCTAAACTCTGCAGTTCTTTGACCAGAACTTTGAATGACTCCGGCACTCCGGGCTGCAGGATATCCTCACCCTTGATAATCGCTTCATAGCCTTTAGCCCGTCCGGTGACGTCGTCTGACTTTATGGTGAGCATTTCCTGCAGGTTGTGGGCGGCACCATATGCCTCCAGTGCCCATACCTCCATTTCACCAAAACGCTGGCCGCCGAACTGAGCCTTGCCGCCCAGAGGCTGCTGCGTAATCAGCGAGTAGGGGCCAGTGGAGCGGGAATGTACCTTGTCCTCAACCAGGTGAATGAGCTTCATCATGTAAATATTGCCCACGGTCACCGGCTGGTCAAAAGGCTCGCCGGTCCGTCCATCGCGTAACACCACTTTGCCGAACGTCGGCGGGACAGCCCTTCTTTCCAGACTGACCTTTTCCACTGCCTGCAGTAAATCATTCTGGCTCAATTCCCGGCTGGGTACGCCAAGTCCCTCCAGCCAGATGCGCAGGCAGACGTCTCTTGCCTCTCCGGGATAGTCGTCATTGAATACCTGCTCACCGTCATAGCCGTGACTGCCAACCCAGGCTTTGGCCACTTCCAGATGAATTGACGATGGCTCTCTGTCTGGTGAATAATCAACAGCGGCGGCTTCATGGGCGATCCAGGCTCTGGCCAGGGCGTCTTCAATAGAGATATCATTGGCACCGTCAAAGACCGGCGTGAGCACCCTGAAACCCAGTGTCTGCGCTGCCCACCCGAGATGGGTCTCCAGGACCTGGCCGATGTTCATGCGGGACGGGACCCCGATGGGGTCTAGGATGATATCAACCGGCGTGCCATCGGGCAGGAAGGGCATATCCTCTTTGGGGGCAATAAGGGCGATAACCCCCTTGTTGCCATGGCGTCCGGCCAGCTTGTCCCCCACCGAGACCTTTCTTTTCTGGGCAATCCATACCTGTACCCATTCATTGACGCCGGCGGGCAGGTCATCACCGCTGTCCCGGCGGGAGTATATTCTGACATTAATAACTTTGCCCCACTCGCCGTGCGGCACGCGCAGTGAAGTGTCTTTAACATCGCGGGCCTTCTCACCGAATATCGCCCGCAGCAGTTTCTCTTCGGCGGAAAGCTCGGTCTCGCCGCGGGGCGTAATCTTGCCCACCAGGGTATCATCAGGGCCTACTTCGGCGCCGATTCTGATGATGCCATTTTCGTCTAGTTCGCGCAGGCTTTCCTCACCAACATTGGGGATATCACGGGTGATTTCTTCCGGGCCAAGCTTGGTATCGCGTGCTTCCACCTCATGTTTGGCGATGTGGATTGAGCTGAACTTGTCATCTTCCACCAGACGGCTGCTGATGATGATGGCATCTTCAAAATTATAGCCTTCCCAGCTCATGAAAGCGCAGAGTACGTTTTGGCCCAGCGCCAGTTCACCGTTTTCCGTGGCCGAACTATCCGCAATCACCTGTCCGGCTTGCACACTGTCACCTTTATTAACCAAAGGGCGCTGATTGATGCACGTGCCCTGGTTGGTACGGACAAATTTCATCAGGTCATATTCGTCTTTGTGGCCGCTATCGGTGGTGATGACGATGCGGTATCTGGCTTCAGCACCGGCATCGCTGACGCTGCCGATTTCAGTAACGACACCGGCATTTCTGGCAAAGAGGACCTGCCCGCTGTGTCTGGCCGCTTCTATTTCCATACCGGTGGCCACCACGGGCGCCTCGGGCGCGAGCAGGGGCACCGCCTGCCGCTGCATATTGGCCCCCATCAGGGCGCGGTTGGCGTCATTATGTTCCAGGAAAGGTATCAGCGCCGTGGCCACGCTGACGATTTGCCTGGGGGAGACGTCCATCAGGTCTATGTTATCCGCTGTCTCCGGCAGGTAGTGGCTGCCTCGCCTGGCTTCTACTTTTTCTTCCAGGAACTGGTTATTTTCGTCCAGGCGGGCATTTGCCTGTGCGATGGTGAATTCCTCTTCCTCATCAGCGGACAGCAGAATGATTTCATCGGCGACAAAGGGCTTGACCTTGACCCTGGTATCCGCTAGTTCGGCCAGCCTGGCAGCAATCTTGGCAGTTATGGTGGCATTTGCCCTGACGATGGTATTCCCCTGGCTATCAACCACCTTTTCTCTGGCTTTCTTGCCGACCAGTCGCTTATCGGAGCTGTTCA
>VGOH01000073.1 GCA_016875955.1 Chloroflexota bacterium | reverse complement strand
AACAATTAAGTGAGAAGTAAAAGGATATTATCAGCTTAGGCCATCGTCTCAATGAGGTGTTGACGCCTACCATATCCCCATGGCGCAGCCGTCTTTGCGCGGGTCAGAGCCGGCAATGAGCGCCCCATTCTCCGGATGCACCATGATTATCTGCCCCCCACCATATTGCTGTGAGTACGGGTCATCAAGACGGGCCACCCGGTGTCCTTTCTCCGCCAGCGCTTTCAGGACGCTGTCCGGAATTCCCGGCTCAAAGACGCATTCGTTGCTGGCGGCAATGTATCTGAACCTCGGCGCGTCCACCGCCGTCTGCATATCCATGCCGAAGTCTATGATATTGAGCAGCACCTGCAACTGGCCCTGCGGCTGCATGAAGCCGCCCATCACGCCAAAGGTCAGGAACAGCCGGCCGCCCTTCAAGACCAGGGCCGGGATGATGGTATGGTAAGGTCGCTTGTGCGGGGCAATGACGTTGGGGTGGTCTTTTGCCAGCGAGAATAAAGCCCCGCGGTTCTGCAGGCAGATGCCAGTGCCGTCAACAACAACACCTGAGCCAAAGGCCTGGTACAGGCTGTTGATTAAAGATATGCTGTTGCCATCCCTGTCCGTTGCGGCCAGATAAACCGTATCCCCGTCCTCATCAGGAATGCCGGCGGTCACCTTCTCCCCGGCACGGTTTTCAGCAATCAGCTTCCTTCTGCTGCCGGCATACTTTTTGCCGAGCAACTGCGGCAGAGGGATTTTGACGAAATCAGGGTCGGCAATATATCTGTCGCCATCGGCAAAGGCCAGCTTCAGCGCTTCAATCAGCAGGTGCAGATATGCCGGTGAGTTATGCCCCTTTGACTTTAAATCGTAACCTTCCAGCACATTCAGGGCGAGCAGCGTTACCAGGCCCTGTCCGTTCGGCGGGCATTCAAACACTTCATATCCACGATAGCTGGTGCTGATGGGAGTTACCCAGTCGGACTTATGGTCGCTCAGGTCCTCCCTGGAGATAAGCCCGCCGTGCTTTTCGGAACAGGCGACGATTGCCTCAGCGATTTCACCCCGGTAGAACACGTCCCGTCCCCCCCGGGCTATTTTTTTAAATGTCCTTGCCAGGTCAGGCTGCCTGAATATTTCACCCGGCTCAGGCGCCCGCCCCCCGGGCAAATAGGTCCGGGCAGCGGCGGCATCTTTTGCCAGCTTTGGCTGGCTGTCCCGCCATCGGTTGGCGGTTATCTCGGTAACCGGATACCCTTTCTCGGCAAGGGCAATGGCTGGAGCCAGCACCTGCGCCAGTTCCATGGTGCCATAGGCTTCAAGCAGGGTGCACCAGCCGTCCAGCGTCCCGGGAATGGTAACGGGGTAAATCCCGGTTTCTGGCATCTTCTGCAAGCCCAGGCTTCTCATTTTCTCCAGACTGGCGGCATATGGAGCACGCCCGCTGGCATTAAGGGCTTTTAATTCCCCGCTTTTACTGATATATACCAGTGCAAAGAGGTCGCCGCCGAGCCCGGTCATCATCGGCTCAACCACATTCAGGGCTGCCGCGGTAGCGATACCGGCATCAATGGCATTGCCGCCCTGCTGGAGCACGCTGACTCCCGCCTGTGTGGCCAGGTACTGGCTCGATGCTACCATGCCACCGGTGCTCATCACCTCGGTACGTCGTGATGGAAATGTATATTTCATGCCTTCACCTCTTTCTATTTTTCAACATAGCCAACCGTGCCACCATTTATCATAACATCGGCGCCGAACCTCTGCCACTGGCCGTTATCTACCCCTTCTGTGGAAATCCGCCGCCCGTTGGGCTAGAATAGGGAACGGCAATCGCCCGAAAAGACGGAAAGGAAGATAATATGCCAGGATTATCAGAAAAAGAAATGTTTCGCAAACTAAGCAGCTTCAACACTCCCTCAATCACCAATATCGTGGCCACCTACCCGAATAACCCGCTCTGCCTGGGACTTTATGAGCCGTGGCGCCAGAACTGGTACACCGACCAGTCAGTGCGCTGTCTCTTTCCCGCGCTGGGGGTGAGGATGGGCTACGCCGTGACCGTGGTCTTCTCCCTGCCCAACCCCAACTACCGGCGCTGGAAAATAATTGACCTCTTTGAAGCAATCAGCAGGGCAAAAAAACCGGCGGTGCTGGTCATCAAGCAGGACTTCCCGCCTGATATACTCCCCAAGGTCGGGCTGGCCGGGGGTCAGTTGACCGCCGTCCTCAAAGCCTGCGGAGTGGTGGGGGTGGTTACTGACGGCCCGACGAGAGATATCGATGAGATACGGCCTCTGGAGATGCAATACCTCACCACTGGAGTAACGCCGGGACACGGTGAGATGGCGATAAGCGCCATCAACGTCCCGGTTTCCGTGGCGTCAATGGATGTTGCTCCCGGTGAGATAGTACACATGGATGAAAATGGTGCCGTCAAATTCCCCGCCGACAGGCTGGCCGACATCTGTAAAAATATAGATGCCTTCACCGCCAAAGAGGAAGAGCGCGCCGATAACGTGCTGGCGTCAAAGACCTTCGCCCAGATGAAAAAGGCCTGGCAGCGCGAGGACCTGCCGGGCTAGACCAGCTTGGCGTCCTGCAGGATTTCCGCCATCCAGCGGGCAGCTTTGCCCACCACCTCCGGGCAGTGTATGTCATGGGCGCCGGCATTGTGGAACTTTTCAGCCTCCTGCTTGTCCGCCAGATAATAGGGCCGGCCCATAACCTTGGTCTGGATATTGCGACAGATGATGGAGCCGTACTCATCTATGAATTTCTGGCGCAACTTCCCCGCCAGCTCATGGGTCTGGTACCGAACGCCTTTGGCATCGGCGAAATCATCCCTCTCCCGGCCCACTATATGCCCCAGCACCATAAGGGCACCGACATAGGCGCCGCAGCCTCCATCAGTGCTCAGTGCCGAGCCGCCGGAAAGACCCGTGGCCGACTTGAATATATCGTCGTTCCTGATATTAAAAACATCCTGAAGCGCGGCAATGGCGCACTGGCTGCAGCCGCGGTAGGTCTTTTCGTAACGCTTGCCCAGTTCATAAGCCTTTTCGGCAACGCTTTTTGCCATAAATTCGACCTTCCTTATCGTGTATTTACTATTTACAACTCAGAATAATTGCCGAGCCCGTTGTAACTGCCAAATCTATTACCTGCAGGCAGTGCCTGCTATCTCTGCCCCGGCTCGCTGGTATAAGGGCGATATGGCGCGGTGGCCACAACCGCTTCCACGCTCACCCCGATGGCATCCTCGGTCCTGGCCGCAATCTCCTCCAGCTTCTCGGCCGGGACTTCCTTCAGCAAGGAAGCTGCCGCCGGTCGATGCAGGGAGTAAATCTGCGCTTTTATGGGCTTTATCTCCCCGACGCGCTCAATCCAAGCCGCCAGCTGCCGCTCACCGATATTGCTGAATTTGCCATCGACGAACATCGTCTGCAGGGTAACATTCGGCATGGATTTTAAATATCGCAGTATCTCCTGATAGTCAACCTGTGGGCAAGGGCGGTTTATCTCCCGAAAGGTCTCCGGGTTGCCCGCGTCCAGCTTCATTATTCTGAAGTCCAGCCTGCCGAGCGCCGAGTGCACCTTATCCATAATTACCGTTGACGAGTTGGTCAGAACCCCGAGGCGGGCGGCGGGGTAATACTTTTTCTTCAACTCAGCGGCGATGTCAACGAGGTCGGCGAAGCGGGGGTGCAGCGTCGGCTCGCCGTTGCCGGAGAACGTGATGTTGTCTATGCCCTCGCTTTTCTGCTCAATAAGGATGCGCTCCAGCGCGCTGGTGAAATCATCCACAGTGGGGAAATCCCCGGCATATGGCTTGGTATCAAGCGTGTGGACATCGGTCCAGCCGTACTGGCAGTAAACACAGTTGAACGAACAGAGCTTGTAGCTCACCGGTGAAACGTTCAGACCGAGCGACCGCCCCAGCCGGCGCGACCTCACCGGGCCGTAAATGATGCCCGATTTTAACGGGATACCCTGTTTCATCGCCCTCTGCCCAGTTCTGTCAATACCCCCACCACCATAGACGATTGCCACTGCTTTGTCAAACCGAATTCACTTCGCTCCCAGATATCGCGGCGTCTGCCTGAGGACGATGAATATTCCCGCCAGAATGAGGACGCCGCCGATGAGTTCACTGGCCGACGGCACCTCGTCTAGGATAAAGTAGCCCAGCAGGGTCGCCCCGACCGGCTCGCCCAGAATGGCCACCGAGACAAAGGTCACCGGTATCAGCCGCACCGCCAGGTTGAAACTGGAATGCCCGATTAGCTGCGGGACCACTGCCAGCAGGGCCATCATCAGGTAGGTCATGGCGGAATAACCGGTGAAAGAGTAGCCGAAACCGGCGGTGGCCAGCAGCAGCATCACCGCTGCCCCGCTATAAATCAGAGTCAGGTAGGGCAGTATCTCTATTCTGGCCTTGAGCTGCCCCCCGATGATAAGGTAGCCGCCCATGGCAAAACCAGCAATCAAAGCCAGAACATTCCCCAGAATGGCCTCCTGGCCGAAGGTAAAGCCACCATAGTTGACAAGCACTATGCCCGCGAAAGCAACCACCATGCCACCAATGGTCAGCCTGTTCAGCACCTCACGCCAGAGAAAGTAGGAAACGATGGCGACAAAGGCGGGATGGCAGGTCACCAGAATCACCGAGCTGGCGATGGAGGTGTAGCTGAGCGACGTAATCCAGAGGGCGAAGTGCAGCGCCAGAAAAAAGCTGGAGGACAGAAGCAAAAGGCTATCGCGCCCGGATAGCCGCTTTAAGCTCGGCATCGCCTTTTTACCGGCAAACGGGATGAGGACAAGCGAGGCTATGGTCAAACGGTAGGCGGCGATGACCAGCGGCGGCGCATCAGCCAGCCGGATAAATATCGCGGCAAAGGAAACCGAGACCACTCCGACCAGCAGGACAAGATACGCCCTCATGCCCATAGCTCTATAATTTATTGTTATCCAAATCCTATTGATGAAACGCCGTTTTGTCAATACGGCGGGAGATAATTGCGACCACGATACGTGTTGTGCTACACTAGATAACTGATTTTTCAAATCTTTTAACACCATCGCAGGGGAGGACTTTGACCATGGATAAGAGAATTCGCATCAAGGCTGGGACAGTGCAAGTACTGGCTGTATTGAATAATACCCGGACCGCGCAGGCAATCTGGGACAAGCTGCCCATAAAGGGCCGTGCCAACATCTGGGGAGACGAGATATATTTCGGTATTCCGGTCAGCGGTATTCAGGAGAAGGGGCAGGAGCTGGTGGAAGTTGGCGACCTGGGCTACTGGCCGCCGGGACAGGCCTTCTGTATCTTCTTCGGCCCCACCCCGATGAGCGAGGGTGATAAACCGCGCCCCGCCAGCCCGGTAACCGTCTTCGGGCATGTCACCGGTGATGCCACCGTTTTCAAACAGGTTGACTCCGGTGCCGCTGTGACCATTGAGAAGGGAAGCTGATACCGGCCCGTAAGTCAAGAGGATGGTATTATGAAGCGCCGCGATACCCGCTTTAAAGTGGTCCTGCCGCTGGCCCCGGCGGGAGAATCGGCCAAATATCCAGAAAAGTTCCGCGAGCTGGGTGCCGAGTTCATCGGTCAGCAATGCGGCACCGATGATGATTTCATAGCTCTGGCCCGAAATGCTGATGCCATCATCACCGTGGGCAGCATCCGCCCCGTACCCCGAAAGATTATGGAACGACTGGAAAAATGCCGGCTCGTCTGCAACACCCAGATTGGCTATGACAGCATTGATACCGCGGCCGCAGCGGAACGCGGCATCCTGGTGACCAATGTGCCTGACTACTGCGTGGGCGAGGTGTCTGACCACGCCATGTCACTCATCCTGGCCTGCACGCGGAAGGTGGTGCGACTGGATAAGGCAGTCAAGAGGGGAAAGTGGGGCCTTTCCGGCGATACCGTTGAAATCCAGCAGCAGATATGGCCCACCATGACCAAACTTGAAGGCCAGACGCTGGGTATTTTTGGCTTCGGCCGGGTTGGCCGGTCGCTGGTGCCCAAGGCCAGAGGCTTCGGGATGCGCATCATTGCCCATGACCCGTATGTGGCCCCGCAGGCCGCGCAACAGATGGACGTGAAGATGGTGGACTGGAAAGGCCTGCTCCGTGAAGCCGACTTCATTTCCATACACGCGGCACTGACCGGTGAGACCAGAAAAATATTCAACCGCGCTGCCTTCACTCAAATGAAGCCCACTGCCTGCCTGATAAACACCGCCCGCGGCGGCTTCGTTGACGAGGCGGCCCTCTATCAGGCCCTC
>VGOH01000072.1 GCA_016875955.1 Chloroflexota bacterium | reverse complement strand
TTTCTTTTCGTGGCCTTCAACGCCTGGCTGAGCCTGACTCCGGGCTTCGGCTCGATACTGGTGACCAGTGCTGAGGGTGAGCCTGTTCACCTGCTGCGCGGCGCCAATACCGATATCAATATGCCCCTGGCGCTGGCGCTGGTGTCATTTGTCTTTGTGGAGTACTTCGGCTTGAGGTCGCTGGGGCTGCGCTATCTGGGCAAGTTTCTTAATGTGGGGCAGTTCTTCCGCAGCCTCGGGCAGGTTACCAGGGGCAGGTTGCGGGCCGGGCTGGGCGGGCTGTTCACCGGCTTCATTCATATCTTTGTCGGGCTTCTGGAAGCATTGAGCGAGATGGTGCGCATCGTCAGTTTCACTTTCCGTCTCTTCGGCAACATGACCGCCGGCGAAATACTCTTGCTCATCGCGGCCTTCCTGATACCGTGGGTATTCGCCCTGCCTTTCTATGGACTGGAGCTGCTCGTTGGCTTTGTTCAGGCGCTTATTTTCAGCGGGCTGACGCTGGTCTTTCTCACTCTGGCTGCAGTCCATCAAGGCGAGGAATCGCCCTGATATAAAATATTTGCTTCAGGCAAATCGCTTTAAGGAGGTTGAATATGGATCCAGTAACGATGAAGATGTTAGCCGTGGGGCTGACAGCCGGGCTGGGGTTACTGGGGCCGGCGCTGGGCATCGGGCTTATCGGCTACTCAGCACTCCAGGGGATAGCCCGCAATCCCGAGGCAAGCGGTCCGATAATGACCAATATGATTCTGGTGACTGCTTTCTGCGAGGCGATCGGCATTTACGCGTTGATCGTCGCCATTATCCTGGCATTGATTGTGTAGGAGGCCGATATGGGACAGGATGGCATACCGATTTCAATAGGCATCATTATCGCCGCTGCCATACTGGGCGCGTGTTTTGTCCTGGGCATGGTGCTGATGGCGGTGCTTTTCACGTAAACTGTGCCGGGCGTACCGTATAGTAATGGAGAGGTAACGAGGAGTCGACTATGGAGGGGCTTGCCGGACTCGGTATCAATGTGCCGACATTGCTGGCGCAGATTGTGAACGTGGTCATTCTGCTGGTGGTCCTTTACTTTGTCGCCTACAAGCCGGTGATGAGGATGCTTGATGAGCGTTCCAGAAGAATCAAGGACAGCATGACACAGGCAGACGCTATCAAAGAGCAGGCGGCCCGCACCGAAGAAGAGGTGAAGAAGCAGCTGGAAGCGGCCAGCCGGGAAGGGCAGAAGCGCCTCGCTCAGGCGGAGAAAGCCAGCGAGGAGATGAGGGAGAAAACAAGGCAGAGCGCCAGGCAGGAAGCCGAAGCCATCATCGCCCGGGCGCGCGGCGAAATCCAGCGGGAGCGGGACGAGGCTATCGGCGAGCTGAGGAAAGAAGTGGCCGACCTCACCATCATGGCAGCAGAGAAAGTAATTGACCGTTCGCTGGATAAGAAGGCGCATCGCGAGCTCATTGACAAGGTTCTCAAAGAGAGCGATGCCCTGAAGAAGAAATAAAAATTTCAGGGTAACCGAAATGGCCGTAAGAGCGTATGCAAAGCGATATGCCCAGGCGGTCTTTGAAATCGCGCTGGAGGCAGGCGAGCTGGTGCGCGGTCAGTCTGAACTTGAGGAGATTGTCCGCGTGGTGAGCGATGCCGACCTGAAGGCATTTCTGGAAAGCCCCAAGGTGCCTTTTGCCGCGAAAGAGAAACTGCTATCCGGACAGTTACCAGAAGCAAGCCCGTGGTCGCTGAATCTGGTTTATTTACTAATCGTCCGGGGAAGGCTGGATATGATGGCTGAGATTGCCGATGAGTTCCAGCGGTTGTGGAACCGCCATCAGGGTATTGAGATAGCTGAAGTGACCACGGCGGTCCCCTTGGACAAAGAAGATGAGTCGAAATTGGCCCGACAGCTCAGTCAAATCATCGGTAAAAAAATCGCCATCAGGTCAGAGGTTGACCCGAGCATAATCGGCGGCTTTGTCGCCCGGATCGGAGGCCGGTTGCTGGATGGCAGCATCCGGAATAAGCTGGCCGCGTTAAAGAAGGCACTGGCCGGTGCCGGACGATAACCGGCGAGGAGTGATTAAGAGTACACAGGAGGTATCAGCATGGAAAAGATAGAGGTACTGAAACGGTGTCCCATGTTCCGTGAGCTGGACGAGGAGCAACTGGAGCTTATTGCCAGCATGGCTGTCAGCGAAGTCTACGAGGTTGGTGAGAGCCTGGGCAAGCAAGGCAGGGCTCAGGAGAAGGCGTTCATTATTGAGGATGGACTTGTTGGCATATATCTGGAGCTTGGTCCGATGATGCACCGACAGATTCAGGCGGCATCGAACTTTGAGCTGGTGTGCTGGTCAGCGATGCTGCCCCCATATCATATGTTCAGCACGGTGAGGGCAATTGAGACCACCAAGGTGCTGGCATTCAATGGCCTGGAGCTGGCGCAGTTGTGCCAGAGCCACCCGCCGATTGGCTGCAAAATACACCGGAGCGTCGCACAGACCATAGCCACCAGGCTTCGCAGCGCCTACACGCAGCTGATGGGCGTGACGGCACAGGACTAGCCAGCGGGAGTTTTTGGTAAATAATTAATTAGATTTTTTCGGATAAATGGCGAAAGTAGATAGGGCGGAGCGTTTTTAAGCTCTTGGACACTGGTCGGAGGAATTAATGAGTGAAATTAAAAGTATCACATCGATGATGGGGGAGACGAGGAGTTTCCGTCCCCCCAAGGATTTCATCAAATCGGCATACATCAAGAGCATGGCTGAATATAAGAAGCTTTACCAGCGTTCCCTGACAGACCCGGCCGGGTTCTGGGGCGAGATGGCGGAGCAACTCGACTGGTTCAAGAAGTGGGAAAAGGTTGTGGAGGCTGATTTCAGCGAAGGAAAACATCAGTGGTTTATCGGTGGCAAACTGAATGTGAGCTATAACTGCCTGGACCGTCACATCGGTACCTGGCGTAAGAATAAAGCGGCACTCATCTGGGAAGGTGACATCGGCGATACCAGGGTAATCACCTACCAGCAGCTTTACCGCGAGGTGTGCAAGTTCGCCAATGTGCTGCGCCGGCTGGGTGTAAAGAAGGGCGACCGTGTTTCCATCTATCTGCCCATGGTATTGGAGCTGCCCATCGCCATGCTGGCCTGCGCCCGGCTCGGCGCCATCCACAGCGTCGTCTTTGGTGGCTTCAGCGCCGAGGCGCTGCGTGACCGGATTCTGGACTGCAAGTCAACGGTGCTTATCTGCTGCGATGGTTACTATCGGGGCGGTCGGGTTATCCGCAGCAAGGACAATGCTGACCAGGCGCTTGAGTCCTGCCCCGATGTTACGAGTGCCGTGGTGGTCAGGCGGGCCGGTATCAGCGTGCCCATGAGGGAGAAGCGCGATTATTGGTGGCATGACCTTATGGCGAGCGTGGAGATAAAGCCGGTCTGCGATGCTGAGGTTCTGGATGCGGAAGACCCTCTCTTCATCCTCTATACCAGCGGCAGCACCGGCAAGCCTAAAGGGGTAATGCACACCCAGGCCGGCTATCTGCTGCATACCTATCAGACGTTCAAGTGGATATTTGATGTCAAGGAAGAGGACATTTTCTGGTGCACGGCGGATATTGGCTGGGTGACCGGCCACTCGTATATCGTCTACGGGCCTCTGGCCCTTGGCGCCACCTGCATCATGTTTGAGGGTGTCCCTACCTATCCGCATGCGGACCGGTTCTGGGACATGGTGGAAAAATACCAGGTTACTATTTTCTACACCGCCCCCACGGCGATACGCGCCCTCATGCGCGAGGGCGAAGAGTGGCCCAATAAGCATGATATGAGCTCTTTAAGGCTGCTGGGTACGGTGGGTGAGCCGATCAACCCCGAAGCCTGGATGTGGTACTATAACGTTATCGGCAAGGGCCGGTGCCCGATTGTGGATACCTGGTGGCAGACCGAGACCGGTGGCATCCTGATAACCACCCTGCCCGGCGCCATGGCCGCCAAGCCCGGTTCCGCCGGCGTGCCTTTCTTCGGCGTTGAGCCGGCGATACTGAGAGAAGACGGCTCGGCGGTGGGGGTGAACGAGGGTGGCTATCTGGTGATGAAGCGACCCTGGCCCGGCCTGATGCGCGGTGTTTACGGCGACCCGAAGCGGTTTAAAGAGACGTACTTCGTCCGCTTCCCGGGCGTTTACAACACCGGTGACGGAGCCAGGCTGGACGAGGACAGCTACTACTGGCTGATGGGCCGCATTGATGACGTGATAAACGTCTCCGGCCATCGCATCGGCACCGCCGAGGTTGAAAGCGCCCTAGTCTCGCATGAGAAAGTAGCTGAGGCCGCCGTGGTCGGTATGCCCCATGAGATAAAAGGGACGGGCATTTATGCCTACGTTACCCTGAAGGCTGGGCTGGAGGGCTCGGATGAGCTGAAGAAGGAGCTCATCGCCCACGTCCGCAAGGAAATAGGGCCCATCGCCATGCCGGATAAAATCCAGTTTGTCGATGGTCTGCCCAAGACCCGGAGCGGCAAAATCATGCGCCGCATCCTGGTCAAGATTGCCGCGGGAGATGTCAGCAATCTGGGCGATACCAGCACGCTGGCCGACCCGTCGGTGGTGGAAAGCCTGGTCGTGGGCAGGTTGTGAAATAAAAAAGCAAATCAATTGAGGCCAGAAGGAGGTAGCTCCGGTGACGACCCGAGGACAGGAAATAGTATCGGTGCTTAAAGAGCAGATAAAGCGGTTCGGCAGTGCCGTTGCCATGGTGGATGTGGGCACCGTAATCGAGGTCGGTGACGGCATTGCCCGCATTCACGGGCTGACCTCAGCCAAATACAACGAGCTACTTGAATTTCCCGATGATATTATGGGCATTGCCCTCAATTTAGAAGAGGACAGTGTGGCGGCGATAATCCTGGGGGACTATCTCAAGGTCAAGGAAGGCGATGAGGTGCGGTGTACCGGGCGTATTGTTGAGGTGCCCGTGGGTGAAGCGCTTATCGGGCGGGTCATCGACCCGCTGGGTCGTCCTGTGGACGGCAGGGGCCCCGTTAAAACCAAAAAGACTCGCCCCGTGGAGCGGGTGGCGCCAAACGTGGTGCTGCGCCAGTCAGTGGATACTCCGGTGCAGACTGGCATCAAGGCGGTTGACAGCATGATTCCCATTGGCCGGGGCCAGCGTGAGCTGATAATCGGTGACCGCTCCACGGGCAAGACGGCGATTGCCATTGACACCGTAATCAACCAGAAAGACGGCGACCTCGCCTGTATTTATGTTGCCATTGGCCAGAAGGTTTCCAAGGTAGCGCAGCTGGTGGCCACGCTGGAAAGCCACGGTGCCATGAAGCATACCATCGTGGTGGTGGCCAGTGCTTCTGACTCGGTGGCCCTGCAGTACCTGGCACCTTATGCCGGCTGTGCCATCGGTGAGGAATTCATGGAACATGGCCAGGATGCACTGGTCATCTATGATGACCTCACCAAGCATGGCTGGGCATACCGGCAGCTCTCGTTGCTGCTGCGCCGTCCTCCGGGGAGAGAGGCCTACCCGGGCGATGTCTTTTACCTGCATAGCCGCTTGCTGGAGCGGGCCGCCAAATATGCCGAGGAATACGGCGGCGGCTCGCTGACGGCGCTGCCCATCATTGAGACGCAGGCCGGCGACCTTTCCGCCTATATCCCCACCAATGTTATCTCAATTACCGATGGTCAGATGTACCTGGAAACCGACCTCTTCAATGCCGGTATCCGACCAGCGTTGAACGTCGGCTTGTCGGTGTCGCGTGTCGGGGGCAAAGCCCAGACCCGGGCCATGAGACAGGTGGCCGGCAGGCTGCGCCTGGAGCTGGCCCAGTACCGCGAGCTGGCGGCCTTTGCCCAGTTCGGCACCGGTGAGCTGGACAAGGCGACAAAGTCACAGCTGGGGCGCGGCCAGCGGCTGACCGAGGTCCTGAAGCAACCCCAGTTCGTGCCGCAACCTATGGAAAAGCAGGTTGTAATTCTGTACGCAGCCGTTAACGGTTATCTTGATGATATCGCGCTGGATAAAGTAGCCTTTTTCGAAGCCGAGCTTCATAAGTTCATGGCGGCAAATCATCCTGAGGTCATGGCCACCATTGCCAAGGAAAAAGAGCTCGGTGCCAAGACAGAGAAGGCCTTGGTCAAGGCAATAAAAGAGTTTAAGGAGCTCCATAAAACAGAGCCATCTTAATACGTCACAGGTTGAGGGAACAGGTTGGCCAATATCAGGGCGATTAAACGGAGAATAAGGGGCGTAACCACCACTGCCAAGATTACCAGGGCGATGGAGATGATTGCTGCCTCTAGGATGAAGCGGGCGCA
>VGOH01000071.1 GCA_016875955.1 Chloroflexota bacterium | reverse complement strand
CTTGCGGCACTGATTAAGCCGGATAATGATAGATGCGTAATAAAAATCTATTTCAGGAAAGGAGTCTATGATGAGATTGAAGGAGAAGGTTGCCCTGGTAACAGGAGGCAGCCGGGGTATAGGCCGGGCGATAGTTTTGGCGTTTGCCGGGGAGGGGGCCAAGGTCGCCATCGCCAGCAGAAACAAAGAACGCTGTGACGAGCTGGTGGCCCAGATTGAAAAAAAGGGTGGCTCTGCACTCAGCATTAAGGCTGATGTGGCCAGCGAGACCGATGTCAAACGAATGGTGAAGCTGGCGACGGACAAGTTTCAACGCGTGGATATCCTGGTTAACTGCGCAGCGGTAAACCTGCCCTACCGGGCGGTGACTGAATTGAGCCTGGAAGAGTGGAACTGGATAATGGGGGTCAACTTAACAGGCACCTTTCTTGCCTGCCGTGCCGTGCTGCCACAGATGATGGCGCGGCGGTCGGGGAAAATAATCAATATAGCCTCAATCGGCGGACGACTTGGCGCTGCGGGCAGGACCCCTTATAGACCTTCCAAAGCGGCGGTTATCAACTTCACCTATTGTCTTGCTGCCGAAGTAAAGGAATTCAACATCGACGTGAATGCCATATGCCCCGGGGCGGTGGAAACAGATATGCTCCGCGAAATCACCGAAGGTAAATTGCCAGAACACATGATGCCCCCGTCAGATATCGCCGCGGTGGCGGTGTTTCTGGCTTCTGATGAGAGCCGGGCGGTAACGGGTACCGCCATTGATGCTTTCGGACCCAGCAACCCTCTATTCGGGGCATCAACCTCAGTCCGCCGAGTCAAATAGGCAGACAGAATGCTTACCAGACTCCTGGGATTGAATTCAGAGGAACTGCGCCAGCGGCTCCAAGAAGAGGGAGAGCCAGCATACCGTGGCGACCAGATAGCAGAATGGATTTACCGGCACCAGGCACACACTTTTGCGGAGATGACCAATTTAGGCCAAACTCTGCGCGCACAGCTGGAAAATAAATATCAGGTTGGCCGCTCCCGGGTTATCAATGTTCAGCATGGCCAGGACGGGACAGCCAAGCTGCTGCTGGAAATGTGCGATGGGGCGCTGGTAGAGACGGTTGGTCTCCCCTATCCAGAACATTTTACCTGCTGCCTGTCCACGCAGGTAGGCTGCCCGATTGGCTGTGTTTTTTGCGCTACTGGACTGAGCGGCTATACCCGTAATCTTGAACCCGGCGAGATTGTGGACCAGGCGCTGACCGTGCAGGAGGAAATGCGAAGCAGCAACTCGCCAGGCAATAATGATATTCGTCGCCTTGACCATGTTACTTTCATGGGTATGGGGGAGCCCCTGCTCAACTATGAAGCAACGATAAAGGCACTGCACCTCCTGAACGAAGAACTGGGCATGGGCATGCGGAATATAACCGTGAGCACCGTTGGCCTGGTCACCGGCATACGCAAGTTAGCCCAGGAAAAACTGCAGGTCACTCTGGCGGTTTCCCTTCATGCACCTAACGATAACCTGCGGCGTAAACTGATACCCAGGATGGGCCAGTGGTCGGTGGCTGAAATCATTAAAGCCTGCCGCGACTATATCAGAGACACCGGACGCCGGGTGACGTTTGAGTATTGCCTGCTTGGCGGCGTAAATGATGGTACTGCCGAAGCCCACCAGCTGGCGGTGCTTTTGCGGGGATTGAAATGCCATGTTAACCTGATTCCCTATAATCCAGTCCCCGGCCTCGCTTTTAAGGCGCCGTCTTCAAGGCAAATCCAGGTTTTCCGTGAAATCCTGAGCAGTGCCGGTATCCAGGTGACACAGCGCTTCCAGCGTGGTCAGGGGATTGATGCTGCCTGTGGACAACTGAGGCAGCGGGCGATGAAAAAGGCACCGGTGGAGCAATATTGAGGATGAAACTTGGAGCGGGAGACGGGACTCGAACCCGCGACAACCTGCTTGGAAGGCAGGGACTCTGCCAGCTGAGTTACTCCCGCATTTCGGTCTGATTATACTATAATAGGTGAACAAGCGTCTATGAGGAGGATTAGATGAAAATTACCGATGTAACCCTGACCATGGTTTCCTGGACAATACCGAAGGGCAAATACGGCGGGCAGGCAGTGGGTTTCGGTGGCGAGAAAGAGCTTGCCGTCGTAACCGTCAGCACGGACGAGGGGGTAGAAGGATATTCTTTTCTAGGTTCGGCGATGCGGAGCGCGGCTAATTATGCTGTCTCATTGCTCACCTATCTGAAGCCGGTGCTCATCGGGCAGGACCCGCTGGATATCGGCCGACTGTGGCACGAATTGTGGCGCTGCAATCGTTTTGCTTCCCTTGAAGCCATCAGCGCTCTGGACATTGCTCTCTGGGATATCGCCGGCAAGGTGGCCAACCTGCCAATACACCGCCTGCTCGGCACCTGCCGTGAGAGCCTGCCAGCCTATGCCAGTTCTGCTTTTCTCCCCACCCCCCAGGATTATGCTGAAGAAGCGCAATCCTATAAATCGCAGGGATGGAAAGCCTACAAGATTCATCCGCACGCCAGGCCTGATGAGGATATTGAAATCAGCCGGGCCGTGCGTAAAGCCATTAAGAACGATATGGTGCTCATGCTTGATGCCTGCTGGGCTTACGGCTATGAGGATGCGGTGCGAGTGGGGCGCGTCATTGAAGAACTGGGTTACTACTGGTATGAGGACCCGCTGGCTGAAGATGACATTTATAACCTCGCCAAGCTCAGACAGAAGCTGGATATCCCCATTCTCGCCACGGAATACACGCCAGGGGGACTCTACGGGTTGACGCCGTTCATCCTTCAGGGGGCAACCGATATCCTGCGTGGCGATGTCTGGCTTAAGGGCGGCATAACGGCACTGGTCAAGATATGTCATCTGGCGGAAGCCTTTCGTATGAAGTGCGAGATTCATCACGGTGGCAATTCGCTGAATAATGTGGCCAATCTCCACGTGGCTATGGCGGTGAAAAACTGCGAGTACTTTGAAGTTCTGCTCCCCGAAGCCGCCCAGAAATACGGGCTGGTGCAGGACATTGAGGTTGACCGGCAGGGTCTGGTTTATGCCCCGGAGAAACCCGGGCTCGGCTATGAGATTGACTGGGGCCTGGTGAAAAAGAAGCAGACCAGAGTGCTGAAATAAAAAACGTGGCCGTAATTCTGCCAGGCTCACGCGTGATATAATAAAGAAGCGCCTTTTCAGGAGGTAGGCACGTGATTAAACTCGTGCTCCTGCGACATGGTGAGAGCACCTGGAACAAGGAGAACCGGTTCACCGGCTGGACGGACGTTGACCTTTCCCGGAAGGGCATTGCGGAGGCCAGAAAGGCTGGCCGTCTCCTCAAGGAGAAGGGCTTCACTTTTGATGCTGCCTTTACCTCGGTGCTGAAGCGGGCCATACGCACGCTGTGGATTGTCCTTGACCAGATGGACCTGATGTGGATACCGGTGTACCGCTCTTGGAGGCTTAACGAGAGGCATTACGGTGCCCTTCAGGGGCTGAATAAAGTGGAAACGGCGGCCAAATACGGCGAGGAGCAGGTCCTGATATGGCGCCGGAGCTACGATATCCGGCCGCCAGCCCTGAAAAAAACGGACGCGCGCTATGCCGGAAACGACCCCATGTATGCTGGCCTGGAGGAGAAAGATATTCCGCTCACGGAATGCTTGAAAGACACCGTTGAGCGTTTTCTCCCCTACTGGCATGAAGTGCTGGCCCCGACGGTCAAATCAGGGCAGCGGACGATTATATCGGCCCACGGCAACAGCCTGCGGGCGCTGGTCAAATATCTGGACCATATCAGCGATGACGAGATTGTCAGGCTGAATATCCCCACCGGCATACCGCTCGTCTATGAACTGGACGGGGAACTGAAGCCGCTTAAAAGCTACTACCTGGGTGACCCGGCGGAAGTGGCGAAGGCTATGGATGCGGTAGCCAGACAGGGGAAAGCAAAGGTCTGAGCGCCAGAACAGGTATATCAGGTTTTAGCTTACTTTCTCTACCTTGAGCAGGTTTGTGGAGCCAGCCACGCCAATTGGTATGCCCCCGGTGATGACCACCAGGTCGCCGGCTCTGGCCAGTTTCAGCTCTTTGGTCAGCCGCACTCCAGTAGCGAAAAGCTCACTCATGGATTCCTGCTCCGGTATCCGCATGGGGTGAACGCCCCAGCGCAGCAGCAGCCGGCGGCATACATTGCAGTCGGGAGTAATGGCCAGGATGGGCATTTTGGGCCGGTACTTGGAGACTCTGCCTGCGGTGCTGCCCGATTGAGTGAAGGCCACGATAGCCCTGGCCCCTAGGCTGTAAGCGGTGTGGCAGGCGCTGTAGCTGATAAGCTCATCAGTCTTGTGTTCCAGATGTTGACCCCTTTCCATCAATATCTGGTCATAGGGCAATTTATTTTCCGCTTCCACGGCGATTCTGGCCATGATGGCCACCGCCGGCACCGGGTACTTGCCAACGGAGGTCTCGGCGGAGAGCATGGTGGCGTCAGCGCCATCAAAAATGGCATTGGCGATATCGGTCACTTCAGCCCTGGTGGGGCGTGCCGTATTTATCATGGATTCCAGCATCTGTGTGGCGACAATGACCGGCTTGCCGGCAAGGTTGCATTTCCGGATCATTTCCTTCTGCACCATGGGCACGCGTTCCAGCGGTATATCCACCCCCAGGTCGCCGCGTGCCACCATGATGCCGTCGCTTTCCGCCATTATGCTGTCAAAGGCATTGACGGCATCTCCCCGCTCTATCTTGGCGATAATCGGAATATCGGCATTGTTTTTACGCAGCGTGTCTTTGACCGATTTCACATCGTTGGCGCCGCTGACGAAGGAAAGGGCTAAATAATCCGGCTGCTCATTGATAGCGAAGAGGAGGTTTTCCCGCAGCGAATCGGTAACGAACGGTCCGGAAGTCCGCATTCCGGGCACCACCACCCCCCTCCCCTCGGTGAGCACCCCTCCGGCGATAACCCGGCACCTGACATTATCGCCTTTTGTCTCCAGCACTTTAAGCTGCATGGCGCCATCATCAAGCAGCACTAGGTCTCCTTTCCTGACATCTCTGGGAAGGCCGGGGAGGTTTACCGGCACCAGCCCGGCATCACCGGTTATCTGCCTTGTGGTCAGCAGCACTTGCGACCGATTTTTTAAAATGACCTGGCCATCTTTCAGTTTGCCGGTGCGGTATTTGGGTCCGGGCAAATCCATAAGGATGGCGACATCTATGCCCAGGCGCTGTCTCATCTGCCGGATGGTTTGAATATACCGGCTGTGCTCTTGGTGTGTGCCATGAGACAGGTTGAGGCGGGCTATGTTCATGCCGGCGAGGATAAGGCGCTCGATGGTCAAAGCCGAGCCTGTTGCCGGCCCAATGGTGCACACTATTTTGGTGCGCCGCTTTGAAAGTGCTGTACGCCTCATCTTCATTTCCTTTTTGCTTTCTTTATTTCCCGAAAGGCATAGGCAGCAGCGCCGATAACCCCCGAGTTTCCGCCCAGCTGGGCGCGGGCAAACCGGACGCAATTAAAAGGTGCCTGGTACGCCCTCTCTCCGGCCAGCCTGTACGCAGGTTCAAGCAGCATATCGCCGATATTGGACAGGCCGCCGCCGATAACCATCAGCTCGGGATTGAAGATATTTATCAGATTGGCTAGGCCGATACCGATGTAATAGCTGATTTGAGCGATAAGCTCCTTGGCCAGCGCATCACCCTGCCGGGCGGCGGCATGTACCACCTCGGCAGTCACTTTATCAATATCGCCAGCGGCCTGTGTCAGAATCGATGTTTCGGCGCCGGCGGCGATTTGCTGCCTGGCTTCTCTGGCCAGCGCTGTGCCGGAAGCCAGCGTTTCCCAGCAGCCGGTGTTGCCGCAGTCGCATCTGGGGCCGTTAGTATCAATGGTCATGTGGCCGATTTCGCCGGCGGTCCCCAGGGAGCCAGCATATATATTCCCGTCAATCACGATACCCCCGCCGATGCCGGTGCCAAAAGTGATGCAGATAAAGTTGCGGGCGCCTTTAGCCGCCCCGAAGTACATCTCGCCCAGAGCGGCGGCGTTGGCATCATTGATAAGCAGTGTCCGCACGCCCATTTTATCTTCAATTATCTGCCTCAGCGGGACGTCCTGCCACCCCGGCAGGTGTGGCGAGGTGAAAACGACTCCCGTTTCCGGATTGGATAGGCCGGGGGCGCCAATGCTTATGGCTTCAAGTTGAGCCGTTGTCAAGCTGGCCCGGATCAGTGCCGTGGACATGGATTCAACCATGGCCTTGATTACGGCCTCCGGCCCTCTGGCCGCTGGCGTGAGGCTGTGGTCGCGCGACAGCATTTCGCCCTGACGATTGACCACGGCGGTTGAAATCTTGCTCCCGCCCAGGTCCAATCCGAGCACCAGAGGTTTGGGAG
>VGOH01000070.1 GCA_016875955.1 Chloroflexota bacterium | reverse complement strand
CGCCCCCATGGTTGAGGTGGCATAGGTCACGCCGATGCCCTTGATTGGCCTGGGCTCATAGGCTGGCATGGATTGTCTCTTGACCGTCGGGCAGCGAACAACGCCGAAAGTATCCGCGGTGAGTGCGGCGCCGCCGCCAAGGATATGGCCGAGCGGAGTGCCCTTGCCAATCTCATGCATCAGCTCTATGGCCTTCTTGCCATCGCCGAACTTGGCCAGTCCGGCCTCCATGGCCACGCCAATGGTCACCCCGGCCTCAATGGTGTCCAGGCCGTAGTCGTTGCACAGCCGAATCAGTTCGCCGGTGACATCAAGGCTGTCAATGCCGCAATCAGCACCCAGCGCCCAGACCGATTCGTACTCCTGACAGGAGACGAGTTCGGTGCCATCGGCCTTCGGGTAGACGTTAGAGCACTGGATGATGCAGCCGGTGCAGCCCCGGTGACCGGTTGCGCCTACTCCGCCGCGCTTCTGGCAGGTATCTCTGAGCGTCTCGCCGGAAATCTTGCTGGCCCCTTCAAAGCGTCCAGCGCTGAAATTCCGCGTGGGCAGGGCGCCGGCCTCATTAATGACGTTGATAAGGGCGGCCGTGCCGTACGTATTCAGCGTGCCACCGGGCTTGGTGATGTCATGCTTTTGCAGCGCATCGGTCAGTTTCTTGCGCCCGCCATTAAATATCTCTTTATTGGCCAGCGGTATGCTGGCACCACCAGCATCATCAACAATGATAGCCTTGAGCCCTTTACTGCCCATCACTGCGCCAACACCGCCGCGACCGGCATAGCGGCTGGGGCGGTTCTCTGGGTCGTTGACGCAGACGCCGGCCAGGGACATCAGCATTTCTCCGGCCACACCGATGCTGATGATGCCCGTTTTCTCGCCGAATTTTTTCAGCAGCTTGGGGTAGGTGGCATAAAGGCCCTTGCCCACCCATTCCGCCGCTGCCGGCATCAGTTCGGCGCCTTTTTTATCCACCTTGAGCACCCAGAACTTGCCCTTTTCTTTAGGCTGCCCCTCGACAATTATGGCCTTTATGCCCAGGCGGGCCAGTTTATCAGCGGCAATGCCGCCGGAGTTGGCCTCTTTAATGCCGCCGGTCAGAGGAGACTTGCAGCCCACAGAGAGGCGACCAGCGGTGGGCGCGCCACTGCCAGTGACAATGCCGGGAGCGAAGGTAATCTTATTGTTCGGCCCCAGGGGATGGCAGGTGGGCGGCACCTCATTGCAGGTTATGGCTGAGGTCAGGCCACGTCCGCCTAACAGTTTGTACTTATCAGGTACATTTTCAAACTTGGCCGTCAGGTTACTCATGTTAACACGCAGGATTTTGCTCATGGCTGGAATTCCTCCTTGCTAATTATGGTATTGAAACAATGAAAGTATACCATAATTCTAATCCCTGTCAATATCGCGGTTGCTGGTTGTTAATCGTATTTGGTTCTGTTTGCCTTTGGTTGCTCTCAAGATACTCACCCCCTGTGTCCCCCTCTCGCTTATAACACCCCCTCTCCAGCCTTTAACATCGGCAGACAACCACGCTTATTATGGCTGGAGAGGGGGCAGGGGTGAGGTAAGCACATAACAACCAGATGTAAATAAAACTTCGCCGGTTGTTACAGGTGGTTTATAAGATTTACAGACCAAGCACGTTGAGCTATACTTTAGGATAGAACCGGCATTTCCGCCAGCAGGGCAGGAGGCATTTTACCGAATTGACAGTTGTCAAGGTAACGAGTTTCAGTCAGCTAAAGGAAAAGGCGGAGGCATATCTGCCTGCCGAAAGAGTGGCCGTCATTGAAGAGGCGTATCAGTTTGCCGCCGAGGCGCATAACGGGCAGGTGCGGCTATCCGGCGACCCCTATGTGGAGCATCCGGTGCAGACGGCGCTGATACTGGCCAATCTCCAGCATGATGCCACATCTCTGGCCGCGGCGCTGCTGCATGATGTGCCGGAAAACTGCGGCATACCAATTGATAAAATACAAGAGCGGTTTGGGCCGGAGATAAGCAAGCTGGTTGACGGCGTGACCAAGCTCGGTCAGGTTTCGTGGCAGACCACGGGGACGGCGCCCCGGGAGGCGCAGGCAGAGAACCTGCGCAAGATGCTTGTCGCCATGGCGGAAGACCTGCGCGTGGTCTTCATCAAGCTGGCGGATAGGTTGCATAACATGCGCACTCTGGACTGGCTGTCTCCCGAAAAACAGCGCAGCATCTCCCAGGAGACGCTGGAAATCTATACTCCCCTGGCCCACCGCCTCGGCATATGGGAGCTCAAGTGGCAGCTGGAAGACCTGGCCTTCCAGCATCTGGAACCGGATAAATACAATCGCATCGTCAAACTGCTGGCAGCACACCGAACGCAGCGGGAAAATTTCATCACCCATGTCATTGACATCCTGAAAAAAGAGCTGGACAAGGCCGGCCTGAGAGCAGAGCTGTCCGGGCGCCCCAAGCACATATACAGCATTCATCAGAAAATGGAGCGGGGGCGCGATTTCAGCGATATTTACGACCTGCTGGCGCTGAGGATGCTGGTCAGCACCGTGCCTGACTGTTACAGCGTGGTGGGCATCATCCACAGCCTGTGGCACCCCATACCTGAGGAGTTCGACGACTATATTGCCAACCCCAAACCAAACGGATACCAGTCGCTGCATACGGCGGTCATGTGTTTCGGCACCACGCCTCTGGAAGTCCAGATAAGGACCCGCGAGATGAACTACAATGACGAGTACGGGGTGGCGGCGCACTGGCGTTACAAGCAGGGGCAAAAGGCAGACCTGCATTTTGAGGAAAAAATCGGCTGGCTGCGCCAGCTTATCGAATGGCACCGCGAGATGAGCGGGTCTGAAGAGTTCCTGGAATCGGTGAAAACAGACATCTTCATCGACCAGGTCTTCGTCTATACGCCGAAAGGTGATATCAAAGACCTGCCCAAGGGCGCCACACCGCTTGATTTCGCCTACCGGGTGCACACCGAGCTCGGGCACCGCTGCATCGGCGCCAAGGTGAACGGCCGGCTGGTGCCGCTTGACTACGAGCTGAAAAACGGCGATGTGGTGGAGATTATGTCCACCAAGGGCGAGAAAGGCCCTAGCCTGGACTGGCTGAACCCCCACCTCGGTTTTGCCCGGACCTCCCACGCCAGAGAGAAAATACGGCAGTGGTTCAAGAAACAGGAGCGCACGGAGAACATAGAGCGCGGCCGGCAGATACTGGAAAAGGAATTAAGACATCTGGGAATCACGATTGAGCGCGAGGAGCTTGCCCAGTCGCTCAACTTCAGCAGCGTGGATGACTTTCTGGCGGCGATTGGCTACGGAGGCATTTCCACCCATCAGATTGTGACCAAACTGGCGGCGCAGCAGGAGGCACCCAAGGCTATCCCTGAAGTGGCGCCGCGCAAGCCGGCGCCATCAACGGTGCACGTGCTGGGAGTGGGCAATCTGGTAACCCATCTGGCCCAGTGCTGCCATCCCGTGCCCGGGGATAAAATCATCGGCTATATCACGCGCAGTCGCGGCATCACCATTCACCGTCAGGACTGTTACAGCGTACTCCATGAAGATGAGCAGGACAGGCTGGTGCCGGTGGAGTGGGGGCAGGCCGATTCTCTCTACCCGGTAAATATTCAGGTTGAGGCCTGGGACCGGGTGGGGCTTATGCGTGATATCACCACGATGGTTGCTGAGGAGAAAGTAAATATCACCTCACTGGCTTTGCACAATCATGATGACCGTACGGTTACCATGCACTTCACCATGGAAACGCAGGGGTTGGCCCAGCTGAGCCGGCTCCTTAAAAAAATTGATTCGGTGAAAGGCGTGATACGCATTGTCCGTGTCGGAGATGAGGCCTCGGCCCGGAGCGGTGATAAAACTTGACTTGGCTTTTTAATTCAGCATAATATGTATCTCTGGAATCTATTTTAATATAGTCGCGTTTTAGGGGGATTGAGATTGCCAAAGAGTAAACAACAAAGTAAACATTCGGAAAAGCAAGTGCGGATCGCACTTCGGCGGCAGATGAGAAACCGCGCCGTGCGCAGCCGGGCCAAGACCTTCATCACCAGAGCCGAGAAGCTCATCTTTGCTGGAGACATGGAAGCTTCGGCGACGGCGGTGGCAGAGTCAATAAGTGCTCTGGACAGGGCCGCGGAGAAGGGGATTATCCATCCCAATAACGCTGCCCGACGCAAGTCAAGGTTGATGAAGAAGTTCAACCAGGTTCAGGCTTCAGCCGCGGAGGTTATTGCGGAAGAGGTGCCCGAGGCAGAAGAGAAAAAACCAGAGCCGGAGAAGAAAGCGAAAGCCGCCAAGAAGCCGAAGGCAGAGAAGAAAGAGAAGGGAAAGTAGGTCACCGGCTACTCACCCATAATCTGCAGCCAGACCTGTCTTGACCTCGGCCGATGGTCAAAGTCAACCACCACGAGTTGCTGCCACGTGCCCAGGTCAAGCTTTTTATTGTGGAACGGAACCACCAGCGCCGTTATATCAACGATGTCACATTCACCCTTTGTTTTAAGGCTGATTTGCTTGGTGACGACCATGATGCGCCTCCCTGGCCAGCAGTTGTTGATGCTAACCTCACCACCCCATTTCTAGAGATTCAGCTCATCCCACAGAATCTCGTCCAGTTCAAATATCGGGCCGTCCTTGCAGACCTGCTTCAGGCCGCTTTTGGTTTTCACAGTGCAGCCGTAGCAGACGCCCACTCCGCAGCCCATCCTCACCTCCAGAGAAATCTGCACCGGCTTTCCTTTAAGCTTCAGCTGGCTCTGTCTGTTGAACATAGCGCGGTACATGGGCATCGGCCCGCAGGCAAAGACCTGTTCGGCCCTCCTCACCAGGCGAGGCATGAGGTCAGTTACGAATCCTTTGTCTCCCACCGAGCCGTCTTCGGTCACCACCACCACGTCTATCTCAGGTGATACTGGATAGCGGTTGCCGTCCATCGTGCCGTAGAGCAGCGTTACTTTGCGCTTATCTTTCACCGCCTGCCGGGCCAGAAAATACAGCGGGGCGATGCCGATACCGCCGGCCACGAGCAGTAAATTCCGCGCTTTGGGGTCAATGGCGAAGCCGTTGCCCAGCGGCCCTAATATTGACACTGACGTCCCGGCTTTCTGCCGGCTCAGCCATTCCGTACCCCGGCCGTTTTCCCGCACCGCATAGAGTAAGGCGATATCATCGCCCTCCGCCTGGTGGATGCTGAAGGGGCGGGGCAGGGTGGTCTCCGGGCCACAGCGCACCATGAGGAACTGCCCTGGCCTTGCCTCCCGGGCGATATCCGGGCAGTTAAGCCGGAAGAGCCAACTGCCCAGGATGCCCCGTGCGTGAATGTGTTTGTGGCCGGGCAGGACCTGGCGGTTTTCCAGTATCTCGGCATCAATCAGCTTCATCGGGCTTCCTTTCTGCGGTATTCCGGGAGAGGCTGAACGAGATAGGTATGGCTGGGAGCAGACAGCGCCTCCACCGCCGCCCGGACCGTATCCAGCGAGGTGAAGCATGGCACCTGCTTCTCGGCGGCAGCGCGGCGTATATAAAAGCCGTCGCGCAGGGATGCCTCGCCGCCGGTGCTGGTATTGACCACGCCGGTCACGGTACCATCACGGATAACATCCACCACATTGGGGTGCCCCTCGCCCAGCTTCTTGGTTATCCTGGTCACCGGCAGTCCGGCAGACTCAAGCATGGCGGCGGTGCCTTCGGTGGCGTAGAGCGTATAGCCTAGTTCTGACAGCTTTTTGATGGGGGGCAGCGACTCCGGCTTGTCCCGGTCGGCGATGCTGAGCAGTATGACGCCCTGCGGCGGCAGCATCATGCCTCCGGCGAGCAGAGCTTTGGTCAGGGCAGCGTCAAAGTTGACGTCAATGCCCATGACCTCTCCGGTGGACTTCATCTCCGGCCCCAGGTAGGTATCCACGCCGAGCAGCTTGGACATGGAGAAGACGGGCGCCTTGATGCCCGTCAGCGGCTGTTCCGGCCAGAGGCCGGTCTTATAGCCCTGTTCTTTAAGGCTGACGCCGAGCATGACCCGGGTGGCCACCTTGACCATGGGGACGCCGGTTACCTTGGAGAGGAACGGCACGGTGCGGCTGGCGCGCGGGTTGACCTCCAGCACATAGACCGAAGAGCCCAGGCCTTCCCGCCGCGGTACGATAACGTACTGGATATTCATCAGTCCCTTTATCTTCAGAGCCAGCCCGATGCGGACGGCATAGTCAATGATGGTATTCACTTCCCGGTGGGTCAGGTTCAGTCCGGGATATACCGCCATGGAGTCGCCGCTGTGCACGCCGGCGCGCTCAATGTGTTCCATTATCCCGGGGATAAGCACCGTTTCCCCGTCGCCGATGGCGTCAACCTCCACCTCCTTGCCCTCAAGGTACTTGTCGATGAGGACAGGATGGCCGGTGTCCAGTTCCAGGGCAAAGCCCATGTAGCGGGCCAGCTCAGTGGCGTTGTGCACAATCTCCATGGCCCGTCCGCCGAGCACATAGCTGGGGCGG
>VGOH01000069.1 GCA_016875955.1 Chloroflexota bacterium | reverse complement strand
GCATTGCCTACCGCCGGGCCATGAAACAGGCAATTTTCCGCACCATGCAGGCAGGTGCCAAGGGAATAAGGGTCAGCTGCTCCGGCCGACTGGGCGATGCTGAAATTGCCCGCCGCCAGACAATGCATGAAGGCCAAGTCCCCCTGCATACCTTGCGGGCGGATATTGATTACGGCTTCACTGAAGCACGCACCACTCTGGGCAGGATTGGCGTTAAGGTATGGATATTCAAAGGTGAGGTCCTTCCTGAGCCAAAGGAGATAGCTGTTGAAGCTGCGCCTGCGGAAATGGCGGCGGAACCGGTCGCTCAGATAACAGAAGAGGTCATTGAGGCAGCGCCGGCCGCAGCTGAAGCTGCAGCGGCAACCGTGGCCGCGGCCGAAGAAAAGCCGGAAGAAACGGCGCCCAAGCCATCCCGGAGACGTAAAGCGGCGGTAAAAGAGGCGAAGCCGGCGGAGGCCCCGACTGCGGAATTAATCGAAGCCACCGCCGAAGAGAAGCCAGCCGCTAAAAGAAAAACCGGGGCGGCAAAACCGATGGCGGCAGCCAAGGTTGCCGTTGAAGAGGCGGCTGAGGCAAGACCGGCCAAGCCAATAACCAGGCGAAGTCGGAAAACGAAAACAACTGGCGATGTAACCGAAGACGAGGAGAAAGATGCTACAGCCGAAACGGGTTAAATATCGCAAAACCCACAAAGGACACCGCCGGGGGAGCGCCCAGGCGAGCAATACGACAACCTTTGGCGATTACGGTATGCAGGCACTGGAATCGGCCTGGCTCACCGCGGCACAGCTTGAAGCCGCCAGGCGCGCCATCACCCGGTACATCCGCCGTGGTGGCAAAGTCTGGATACGCGTTTTCCCGGACAAGCCGGTCACCAAAAAGCCAGCAGAGACCCGTATGGGCAGTGGCAAAGGCGCTCCGGACCACTGGGTGTCCGTGGTCAGACCAGGAAGGATATTATTTGAGCTGGCAGGCGTTGGCGAGAAGACCGCCAAAGAGGCAATGCGTTTGGCCTCGCACAAACTCCCATTCGCCACCAAATTCGTGGTCCGGGAGACCGGTGCCGCCCAGCAATGAGGAAGGTATAAAGGAACCAGCCGATGGTCAGGATTGATGAATTCAGAGCCTTGAGCACGGAAGACCTGAAGAAGCAGATGGAAGATTCAAAGCAGGAACTGCTTAACCTGCGCTTCCGGCTGGCCACCAGGCAGCTGGTTAACCACCGCGAGCTGCCCATGGTGCGCAAAAGGATTGCTCGCATCAGAACCATACTGAAAGAAAGAGAGCTCGGGATAAGGTAGCGTTATGGTAGAGAAACATAAAACCAGAATTGGCCGCGTCATTAACAACCGTATGGATAAGACGGTGGTGGTGGCTGTCAACACACTGAAACGCTTCCCCAAGTACCGAAAGACCATCACCTGGGCGACCAAATACCAGGTTCACGATGAAAAAAATGAATGCCGGATAGGAGACGTGGTGAAAATCATGGAGACCCGCCCGCTCTCCCGCCACAAGCACTGGCGCGTGGTCGAGATAATCACCAGAGGAGAGGTCGCCGAGATTAAACCGCAGGAGATAACCTAAACATCAGGATTTAAGGACCATGATTCAGCAGTATACCAGATTAAGAGCCGCAGACAATACCGGAGCCCGGGAAATCATGTGCATTAACGTGCTCGGTGGCACGAGGCGAAGATACGCCCGGATAGGTGATGTCATTGTGGCCTCAGTGAAAAAGGCCATTCCCGGTGCTGCCACCAAAAAGGGCGATGTAGTGCGGGCGGTGGTGGTGCGTACCACCCAGCCCTTCCGCCGTCCTGATGGCTCGTACATCAGGTTTGATGAAAACGCAGCGGTGATTCTGACCGATAAAAATAATCCCAAGGGGACCAGAATCTTCGGGCCGGTGGCCCGGGAGCTGAGGGATAAGGACTATACCAAGATTATCTCTCTGGCGCCGGAAGTACTTTGAAGGTGAACGGCAGTGAAAATAAGGAAGAATGATACGGTACTGGTAATCGCCGGCAAAGATAAGGGCAAAAAGGGCAAGGTGCGCTTTGCCCATCCCAAGAAAAACAACGTTATCGTGGAAGGAATCAATTTCATCAAGAAGCACTCACGGGCGCGGGGACAGGTCAGGCAGGCGGGTATCATTGACCTGGAGGCACCTCTGGCTGTCTCCAATGTCATGTTGCTGTGTGCCAAATGCAATCGCCCCACACGGGTCGGTTTCACCTTCCTTGAGGACGGGAGAAAGGTCAGAATCTGCCGCGAGTGCAAAGAGGTTATTGACTAGATGTCGCGGATGAAGGATAAATACCGGAAAGAAGTTGTGTCCGCCATGATGGAAAGGCACGGCTACAAAAATGTCATGGAAGTGCCACGTTTGGTTAAAGTGGTGCTCAATATCGGCCTTGGTGAAGCGATTCAGAATGCCAAAGCCCTGGAGTCAGCCTCGGCTGACCTAGCGGCCATTTCGGGACAGCACCCGGTCACCACCCGGTCCAAAAAGTCAATCGCCGCCTTCAGGCTACGCACCGGGATGCCTATCGGCATGAAGGTGACCCTGCGTGGCGAGCGCATGTATGAATTCCTGGACCGACTGATAAACGCGGTCATGCCCCGAATGCGTGAGTTTTCCGGCGTTTCCCCGGATGCTTTTGACGGCCGGGGCAATTATACCCTTGGCCTCAAGGAACAGATTGCGTTCCCGGAAATAGAGTATGACAAGATTGAGAAGCTGCGCGGTCTGGAAATAGCAATCGCCACCACCGCCAAAACAGATGAAGAGGGCAGGCACCTTCTCGAGTTGCTGGGCATGCCTTTTGCCAAGGATGGAACGGAGTAGGAATGGCCAAGAAATCAAAGATTATTAAAGCGAACCGACCGCCCAAATTCAGGGTCCAGCAGCACAACCGCTGCAAACTGTGCGGACGACCGCGTGCCTATATTCGCCAGTTTGGCCTGTGCCGCATCTGTTTTCGCCGCCTAGCGCTGGCCGGCCAGCTGCCAGGAGTAAGGAAATCAAGCTGGTAGAAAAACCGAGAGGAAAAGATGGCTATATCTGACCCAATTGCCGATATGCTAAACCGAATAAGGAACGCCCTGATGGCCAAGCACGAGCAGGTGCTGGTGCCCTCATCGCGGCTGAAACTATCCATCGCCCGCATACTGAAGGAAGAGGGCTTCATCACCGATTACGAAGTAGTCCGCGGCAAGCCGCAGCGGGTGATTAAAATCCAGCTGAAATATCAGGACCATAATAAACCGACCATCACCGGGATGAAACGGGTGAGCAAACCCGGGCTGAGAGTTTACGTTGGGGGGAAAGAAATACCCCGTGTCTTTGGCGGCATGGGCATTGCCATTGTCTCCACATCCAATGGCGTCAAAACCGGGCATCAGGCATGGCGTCAGGGAGTCGGCGGGGAACTGCTTTGTTTTGTCTGGTAATCAGAAAGCGGAGTGATATGACATGTCAAGAATAGGACGGATGCCCATAACCATACCCGCGGGGGTGATGGTAGCCATTGCTAAAAACCGGGTGAAAGTGACCGGCCCCAAAGGCGAGTTGAGCCGCACCATCAATCCGGAGATGTCGGTCGCTCAGCAGGATAACAAGCTTATCGTGACACGGCCCAGCGACGACCAGGCACACCGCTCCCAGCATGGCCTGGCCCGGAGCCTCATCAATAATATGTTGACCGGCGTAAGCAGCGGCTTTGAAAAACATCTGGAAATAGTGGGCGTGGGTTATCGGGTGGAAAAATCCGGGGAGAAGCTGGTCCTGCGCGTTGGCTATTCACACCCTGTGGAGGTAGAGCCGCTGCCGGGTATCACTTTCTCGGTTGAAGGCAACAACCGCATTAAAATCGCCGGAATTGACAAGGAAGCGGTCGGTGAAATGGCGGCCAGAATCAGAAAAATTCGCCCTCCTGACGCTTACAAAGGCAAGGGAATCCGATATGCCGGAGAAATAGTCCACCTCAAGCCAGGTAAGGCAGGCAAGGTGATAGGGAAGAAATAGCATGGCCAGAACAACGCCGAGAACGGCACGATACAAGCGACATCAAAGGATAAGGGCGCAGATAAAGGGCACCACGGGCAAGCCCCGTCTCTGCGTGTTCCGCAGCCTGAACCATATCTATGCCCAGGTCATTGATGACACCAAGGGGCAGACGCTGGCTGCTGCCTCAACGCTTGATGCGGAAATCAAAGCCCAACTGAATGGCAAAAATAAAGCCAGCCAAGCCGAACTGGTGGGCAGCGCCATCGCTAAAAAGGCCCTGGCCAAGGGGGTAAAAGAAATTGCCTTTGACCGGGGCGGTTACAAATACCATGGGCGGGTTAAAGCCCTGGCGGAAGCCGCCCGAAAAAATGGACTGAAGTTCTAAAGGAATATTAAAAATGGCCGATAAACTTGCGCAAAAAGTTAGCCGAATTGATAGCACGGATTTGACCCTGAATGACCGTCTCATGTTCATTAACCGGGTGGCCAAGGTAATGAAGGGGGGCAAACGCCTCCGCTTCAGCGCCCTGGTGGTCACCGGTGACGGCAATGGTCATGTCGGGCTGGGAATTGGCAAAGCCAATGAGGTGCCAGCGGCGATAAACAAAGGTGGTGTTGCCGCCAAAAAGAACCTGATAAAAGTACCCATGGTCGGGAGCACCATACCGCACGAGGTTATCGCCGAGTATGGCGCCGCCAAGGTCATGCTCAAACCGGCGGCCCCGGGCACCGGGGTGATTGCAGGCGGGAGTTCTCGCGCCGTCATTGAAGCCTGTGGTATCAAGGACATTCTGACCAAGTCCCTGGGCAGCGACAACCACATCAATGTGGCCAAGGCAACGATGCTCGGCCTGAGCCAGCTCAGAGACCCGATAGAAGAAGTTGCCCAGCGAAAGGCAACGGTCACTGCGGAGGAGGCGGGAAAAGGTGGCTAAGCTGCGCATTACCTGGGTCAAAAGCGCTATCGGCTATAATGCATCACAGCGGCGCACGCTGGCAACGCTCGGTTTCCATCGGCTTAACCAGAGCGTCGTTCGTGATGACTCCATGTCCCTGCGGGGCATGATTAATAAGGTCAGACATCTGGTCAAGGTGGAGGAAGCCAGTGAGGCAAGATAACATTAAGCCGCCAACGGGCTCAAAGAGGGCCAGCAAGCGAGTGGGGCGCGGCAACGCCAGTGGCCACGGGACCTTTTCCGGGCGCGGTCAGAAGGGCCAGAAGTCACGCAGCGGCAACAAGATGCGCCCGGGCTTTGAGGGCGGGCAGCTGCCGTTAATCAAACGCCTGCCCAGCAAACGCGGCTTTACCAATATCTTCCGCAAAGAATACAGCATCGTCAATGTGGAAAAGTTGAATGTCTTTAAGAAGGGCAGCGAGGTAACGCCGGAAAAGATGCACGCTGCCGGCCTTTTAAAAACATTGAAGCATCCGGTAAAAATTCTGGCTAATGGTGAGGTCAGTCATGCCGTCAGCGTCAAGGCCAACAAGTTTTCCGCAGCGGCGAAGGCCAAGATAGAGGCCGCTGGCGGCAAAGCTGAGGAGGTGGAGTATGCGGCCCAGACCGAGTAGGCCGCGCCTGCTTCAGGCGATGTTTGACGCCTTCAGCCTGCCGGACCTGAGGCGCCGCATCCTCATCACCATCGGCATCCTGGTCATCTTCCGCTTTGTCGCCCACGTACCGCTTCCAGGCGTGGACCAGACTGCCCTGCAGGCGCTGTTTGAACGCAATGCCCTGCTCGGCATGCTGGACATGTTCAGCGGCGGGGCCATGCGCCAGCTCAGCGTGGCGGCGATGGGTGTTTACCCGTACATCACTAGTTCAATTATCATGATGCTGCTGGTGCCGGTAATCCCCCGCCTGAATGCCCTTTCCCGCGAGGGAGAGACCGGCAGAAACAAGATAAACCTGATTACCCACTGGCTGGTGATACCGCTGGCCGCAATCCAGGGCTATGGCCAGCTGGTCTACCTGCAGCGCGAGGGCGTGCTCGCCAGCACCGTGCCTCTGGCCATGACGGCGATGGTGCTTTCCCTGGTGGCCGGCACCATATTCCTGGTGTGGCTCGGTGAGCTAATCACGGAATACGGCATCGGCAACGGTATATCCATAATTATCTTTGGTGGCATCGTGGCCGGCCTGCCGGAAATGATCGGCCAGGGCTTCCTGGCCAGAGAGAACTTCCTCGGTCTTTCTGCGTACATCCTCCTGGTGATTATCACCATCATGGTCATCGTCATCTTTACCGAGGCGCACCGCCGCATCCCGGTGCAGTACGCCAAGAGCGTCTTCCGCAGCGGCCGGATGTACCGCCATTCCGGAACCACCCATATACCGCTCCGGGTGAACGCAGCAGGCATGATTCCGCTCATCTTCGCCATGTCCATCGTCCTGTTTCCGGGAATCGTGGCCAGCTACTTTGCCAATCCGGCTGAACCCAACTTCGCCGACTGGGTCATGAAATTATTTGACCCGAGGGCTGACCTGCCGTTGGGGCTGTTCTACTGGGGTCTCTATTTCATCATGGCGGTTGCCTTTACCTTCTTCTATAC